>JAEZBP010001116.1 GCA_023427125.1 Pseudomonadota bacterium
GCTCCGCGACCCGCGCCGAGCGCGCGTCGGCCTTGTGGCTCGAGGTCGCCCGCCTCCAGTCGGAGCTGCTCGGCAACGTGCCCGGCGCGCTGACCTCGCTCGGGCGCGTGCTGAAGAGCGCGCCGACCCACGTCCCGGCCTTGCGGCGCAGCGCCGAGCTCCACGTGCGGCAGGAGCGCTACGAGGAGGCGGCCGCGACGCTCGCGAAGGTGGTCTCCATCGCGCCCGATCGCGACGTGCTCGAGGCCGCTCACCTCGAGCTGGCGCGCCTCTGGACCGAGCGGCTGAACGATCTGCCGCGCGCGCTGGTGAGCCTGCAGGCGGTGCTCGCCCTGGTCCCCGATCACGAGGTCGGCCTGCGGCGGCTGGCCGAGGTCGCGGAGCGCTCGGGCGACGCGCAGAAGGCGGCAAAGACGCTGCGCCGCTTGGTCGAGAGCGCGAGCTCTCCTACGGCTCGAGCGAGCGCGCTGGTCAGGCTCTCGGAGGTGCACGAGGCCGCGGGCGATCGCGAGCTGGCGGAGCGCGCGGCGTGCGAGGCGCTCGCGATCGAGGGCCCCTCGGGGGCGGCCGCCGATCGTCACCGCGCGCTCATCACGGCGACCTCGCCCGATCGGGCTACGCGGGTCGCTCCACTGCACGACGGCATCCCGACGGCTGCGAACGGCAGCAGCGGTCGGGCTACCGTCACTCCGCTGCGCTCCTCGATCGGATGGGAGGCGCACGCCGAGGCGCTCTCGGCCTGGCTCTCCGCCGGGCCACGGGAGGGCGCGCGCGAGGCGTCGCTCGAGATCGCGCGCATCTTTCGAGAGGAGCTCGGGCGTCCGGAGAGCGCGATCGCGGTGCTCGAGCGGGCGGCCAAGGTGGACCACGGCGATCTCGAGGTGAGGCGCGCGCTCGCCTCGACGCTCCGCCTCGCGTCGCGCTTCGAGGAGGCGCTCGCCGAGCTCCGCTCGCTGATCGGCGAGCAGCCGGTGCGCGCGGAGCTCTGGCGGGAGCTCTCGCACACCCTGCGCGCCTCGGGCGACGCGATGGGCGCACAGCGAGCGCTCCTGCCGCTCGTGCTGCTCGGGAGCGGCCACGGCGAGGAGCTGCGCGAGGTCGGCGCGCGCACCCCGCGACCGGCCCACGGGCGAGCCGCCTCGCTCGACGCCTCGCTCCTCGAGGCGCTCTACCCGATGCGCCGCGCCGGCGCCCTGCTCACGCTGCTGCGCCACGCGACGCCAGCCCTCGGCAAGCTCTACCCGCCCGACTTCGACGCGTTCGGCGTCTCGCCGCGCGAGCGGGCGAGCACGCGCTCGAACGATCCGCTCCGCCGGATGGGCGATCGGGTCTCGTCGATCTTCGGGTGCGGCGAGCTGCACCTCTACGTGCACCGCGCGCGCGGGCGCGGCATCGGGATCGAGCTGACGTCGCCGCCCTCGATCCTCATCCCCGCGAGCGTCGCGGACCTCGGCGAACCGCAGCACACGTTCGCGATCGCGCGGGCGGCGGCCAACGTCACCGTCGGCCTCCACGCGGTCGACAAGCTCACCCCGCGCGAGCTCGAGATCGTGCTCGCGGCGATCGCGCGCAAGGTGGCGCCCGGCTTCGGCGCGGGGCTCACCGGCGAGGACGTGCTCGAGGACATCCAGCGACGCTTCTACAAGGCGCTCCCGCGCCGCTCGCGGCGTGACGTGGAGGAGGCGGCCAAGGCGTACGTCGGCGCGAGCGAGCGCGACTTCGCCGCGGTGACGGAGGCCGTGATCGCGAGCGCGCAGCGGGTGGCGCTCTTGGTGTCGGACGATCTGCTCGGTGCGGTCCAGGTGCTGCAGCGCACCGAGCGCGACCTGCGAGAGCTGAGCGGGCCTCGGCTCGTCAGCCACCCGACCGTGAGCCGCCTCGTGCGCTTCTGGATCTCGCCCGAGGCGGACGCGCTGAGGCAGCGGATGGGGCTCACCGAGACAGCTCCGTAGCGCGCCAGACGGCGCTTGCGGCGCCGGTCCGAGCCCCGCTACGATCGGACCCCAATCTTCCTTGCACGGCCGAGGTCTCGCCTCGACCTCAGCGCTCCCAGCCGGCCTCCCTCATGAAGCTCTGCCCCTCCTGCAAGACCGAGTTCCCCGGCGGAGAGGTGTTCTGTCCCAACGACGGCGCCCGCCTCGTGACCCCCTCGCAGATCGGCGCCGCGCCGAGCGCCGCCGGCGACGATCCGATGATCGGCAGCGTGCTCTCCGAGCGCTACCGCATCCTCCGCCAGATCGGCGAGGGCGGCATGGGCCTCGTGTACGAGGCCGAGCACGTCACGATCGAGAAGCGCGTCGCCCTCAAGGTCCTGCGCGACGACTTCTCGAGCCGGAGCGAGGTGGTCGAGCGCTTCAAGCAGGAGGCCAAGAGCGCCTCGCGGATCGGCAACGAGCACATCGTCGACATCTCGGACTTCGGCGTGACCCCGAGCGGCGCGAGCTACTTCGTCATGGAGCTGCTCGAGGGCGAGGATCTCGCGAACGTCCTCTCGCGCGACGGCCAGCTCTCCGTCGCGCGCGCCGCCGACATCCTCCGGCAGTGCTGCAAGGCGCTCGGCGCCGCGCACGCGAAGGGCATCGTCCATCGCGACATGAAGCCGGAGAACATCTTCCTCACGACGCGCGGCGCGACGAGCGACTTCGTCAAGATCGTCGACTTCGGCATCGCGAAGATGAGCGACATCGAGACGCCCGGCGCGCCCGGTCGAAAGCTCACGAAGACCGGCATGATCTTCGGCACGCCCGAGTACATGTCGCCCGAGCAGGCCGCGGGGAAGGCGACGCTCGATCACCGCGTCGACGTCTACGCGCTCGCGGTGATCTTCTTCGAGATGATCACCGGACGCGTCCCCTTCGTCGGCGACACGTTCATGGGGATCCTCACGCAGCACATGTTCGAGGATCCGCCTCGCATCGAGGAGGTAAACCCGCACGTCGCGGTGCCCGAGCCGGTCGTCTCGTTCCTCTATCGAGGCCTCGCGAAGGAGCCCGACGAGCGCTACCAGACCTGCCAGGAGATGGCCCTCGCGCTCGACGCCGCGCTCCAGGGCCGCGGCGACGGAACGCACCCCGGCTTCGCGGTCGCGGTGGCCCCGTCCGCGCGCACGCCTCGCCCGCTCGCGCCCGCGTCGATGACCGACATGGCGCCCGTGAGCTCGCCGCGCTCACGTCTCGGCGTGGCCCTCGGGGCGGGCGCGGTGATCCTCGCGGCCGCCCTCGGCGGCGGCGCCGTCTGGTACTTCGGCAATCAAGGCGCGGCGCACGAGGGAGGGACCGGGGGGATCGTCGCCACCCCACTGC
>JAEZBP010000873.1 GCA_023427125.1 Pseudomonadota bacterium
CGCGCGCGGAGCTCGGGCGAGAGCTCCTCGGGCGCGTCGCGCACCGGATCGAGCGCGAGCGCGAACGCGACCCGCCGCTCGAAGCCCTCCTCATCGCCCTCGAGCGCCGCCAATATCCCGAGCCGCACGTGCGCGCGCACGAGCTCGGCCGGATCGAGCGAGCCGGATCGAAGCGCGGCCGTGTAGGCGTCTCGGGCCAGCGCGACCCGCCCCTCGTCGTAGGCGCGATCCGCCGCGTCGAGGCCTTGCGCGAGCGGGCCTTGCGCGAGCGGGCCTTGCGCGAGCGGATCCTGTGCGAGCCCGGGAGACGCGAGGAGCGCGAGCAGCGCGCCTGCGATCACATGGGTCGCTGCGCGGCGTGATGGCATCCCGACACCTGCGATCGGCAGCAGGTGTCGGCCTACCGTCCCTTCGCTGCGCTCCGTGATCGCTACTCGCAGCGCCCCTGCAGGCAACGCTGCCCCGACGCGCAGTCGTTCGCGGTCGCGCACTGCTGGCACTCGTGGATGACGCAGCGCTCGCTATCCCTGCAGTCCACGTCGCGCTCGCAGTACGGATACTGCGGACCGCACGCCGACGCGACAGCCATGAACGAGAGCGCCAAGAGAGCCGGGAACCATCGTCGCACATCCACCTCCCCGAAAAGGGAGCCCATCGTAGCAAAGTCCGATCCCCTGTGCGCGAAAACCGCGCCCAGAGGTACGATGCCGCCCCATGACGACGGCTCCGCCGAGCACGAAGGAGGTCTCCGAGCGCCACCGCTTCGACGTCGAGGCGCTGCGCCGATGGATCGACGCGAGCGTGGTGAAGTCCCAAGGCCCGTTGACGGTGCGCCAGTTCCGCGGGGGCCAGTCGAACCCGACCTTCTGGGTGTCGGACGGCGTCTCACGCTGGGTGCTCCGGAAGAAGCCGCCGGGCGTGCTCCTGCCGTCGGCGCACCAGGTCGAGCGTGAGCACCGTGTCCTCGCCGCCCTCGCCGAGACGGACGTGCCCGTCGCCGCGGTGTACGGGCTCTGTGAGGACCCTTCGGTGATCGGCACGCCCTTCTACTTGATGGAGCACGTCGAGGGCCGCGTCTTCTGGAACGTGCAGCTCCCCGAGCAGTCGCCGGACGAGCGGCGCGCGATCTACGAGGAGCTGTGCCGCGTGCTCGCCGCCATCCACCGGGTCGACGTCGACGCGGTGGGCCTCTCGGACTACGGCCGGCAGGGCGGCTACGTCGAGCGGCAGATCAAGCGCTGGACCGAGCAGTACCGGAAGAGCGAGACCAAGACCGTCGCCGCGATGGACGCGCTGATCGCGTACCTCCCGGCCCACGTGCCGCCGAGCGACGAGACGACCCTGGCCCACGGCGACTACCGCCTCGACAACCTCATCTTCCATCCCACCGAGCCGCGCGTGCTCGCCGTCATCGACTGGGAGCTCTCGACCCTCGGCCATCCGCTCGCCGATCTCGCCTACACCTGCATGCTCTACGACGTGGCGATGCCGCGCATCGGAGGGCTGCTCGGCGTCGACTTCGAGGCGAGCGGCATCCCCTCCGAGCCGCAGCTCGTCGCCCGCTACTCCGCGCTGACCGGGCGCGAGGCGCAGGACTTCGACTACTACAAGGCCTTCTCGCTCTTCCGGCTCGCCGCGATCGCGCAGGGCGTGTTCAAGCGCAGCCTGCAGGGCAACGCCTCGAGCGACGACGCCGCGCTCTTCGGCGCCGCGGTCGAGCACCTGAGCGCGATCGCCTGCAAGCTCGTTCGGCTCGCGAGCTGACTCGCCGGTCGGAGACCAGGCATCGCGATGCCGTTGGTCGTGCGCTTCCCGCACGGGAGGGCGGGCCCACAGCCCTCCCGTTAACTACGGCGGCGGTGTCACGCGCGACCAGTAGTCGAGGATCGAGCCGACCTGCGCGACGAAGTCCGCGAAGCTCACCGGCTTCACGAAGTAGCTCGACGCCCCGGCCGCGTACGCCGCCGCGAGATCGCGCTGATCGTCCGACGTCGTCATCACGACCACCGGCACCAGCGCCAGCACCGGATCGGCCTCGAGCTCACGCAGGAGCTCGAGCCCGTCCATCCGCGGCATGTTCAGATCGAGCAGGATCAGGCAGCGGTCGAGCGGAAAGAACGGATCGCGCAGGAGCTCGAGCGCCTCGAGGCCGTCGTGCGCGATGGTGAGCGGACCGTCCACCTCGAGCCGGCGGAACGCGCGGCGCAGCGTCATCTCCGCGAGCGGATCGTCGTCGACGAAGAGCAGGTGCACGCTCCGGTGGGCCCGGAGGCGCGTGCTGCTGCTCGAAGAGTCGCTCCGCGGGCGCTCGCCCGTGGGCTTCTCTTCGAACACCAACTCGCACTGGGGCTTGCGGGGTGTGGTCACCGGTCCTCGACGTGGGGAGGAGCTCAACGAGGCAGGCTCACGACGAAGCACGATCCGATCGTGCCCGGCCGTCCTGCGGGCAGGCTGGAGTCGATCAGCACGATGTCGCCGCCATGGGCTCGGACGAGATCGCGCGCGATCGAGAGCCCGAGGCCCGTGCCCCGGCGATCCGGCGGCTCATAGAGCCGATCGAACGCGTGGCGCCGCTGCGCGCCCTCGAAGCTGCGGCCGTCGTCTTCCAGGCGGAGCTCGACGACATCGTCTCGCTCATCGAGCGCGACGCGCACCGCCGAGGCCGCCTGCCGCCGCGACTGCGCGACGAGCTCCCAGAGCGCCTCACGGATCCGCTCCGGGTCGATGGAAGCGAGCGTCCCTTCGGGCAGATCCAGATCGAGCGTCAGGCCGCGCCGCGGATCCTCCCGCTCGACGCTCTCCACCACCTCGCTGACGAGGCGCCCGAGATCGGTCGTCTCGCGGGTGAGCCGCAGCGAGCCTCCCTCGAGGAGCGCGACGGTGCTCAGCGTCTTGGCCATCCGATCGAGCCGCAAGAGCCCGCGGTCGGCGAGCGAGAGCAGGCGCTCGTGCCCGTCGTCCAGCTGCGCGGAGAGATCGCCGCGGATCTCCTCGAGCGCGCCCGAGAGCAGCCCGAGAGGCGAGCGGATGTCGTGCGCGAGGCGCGAGAGGAAGTGCGGAGGCAGGCGAGGAGCCGTCTCCGTCGCGACCTCCTCCTCGTCGACCTCGCCCTCGTCGCTCACGGCAGGGCTCAGCGGCCTCGGCGCGGGCGCGACGAGCGACATCAGCCCTCCTCCTTCGCGTAGCGCTCGAGCTTGCGATAGAGCGTGCGCCGGTCGAGGCCCAGGATCCGCGCGGCCCGCGACTTGTTGCCGTCCACCATCGAGAGCACCCGATGGATGTAGCGCTTCTCGAGCTCGTGGATGGTGAGGAGCTCCTGCGGATCCTCCGCGTCCATCATGAAGCGGCTGGCCTTGTAGGCCCGCACGTTCTCGGGGAGATCCTCGACCGTGAGGTGGTCGAAGCGGGTGAGCGCGACCGCGCGCTCCATGCAGTTCTCGAGCTCGCGCACGTTGCCCGGCCAGTCGTAGGCCATGAGCTTCTTGGCCGTGGGCGTGGCGATGCCGTTCACGTCCTTGCCGAAGCGCGCCGCGAAGCGCTCGACGAAGCTCTGCGCGAGCAGGAGGATGTCGCCGCCGCGCTCGCGCAGCGGGGGGACGTCCACGCGGACGACGTTGATGCGGTAGTAGAGGTCCTCGCGGAACTCGTTGCGCTTGATCTGCTCCTCGAGATCGCGGTTCGACGCGGCGACGATGCGCGCGTCGAAGGGCACCTCGACGTTGCCGCCGACCGGGCGCACCTTCCGCTCCTGCAGCGCGCGCAGGAGCTTGGGCTGCATCTCCATCGGCAGCTCGCCGATCTCGTCGAGGAAGAGCGTGCCGCCGTCGGCCTGCACGAAGAGGCCTTCGCGCGGGCCCTTCGCGTCGGTGAACGCGCCCTTCGTGTGACCGAAGAGCTCGCTCTCGATGAGGGTCGCCGGCACCGCGGCGCAGTTCAGGGCCACGAAAGGCCCGTCCTTGCGGGGGCTGCGATCGTGGATGGCTCGAGCGACAAGCTCCTTGCCGGTGCCGCTCTCGCCGCCGATGAGCACCGACGCGTCGGTCTCCGCGAGCCGCTCGATGAGGTCGTAGACCTTGCGCATCGCGCTCGAGCGGCCGATCAGCTTCTCGAAGCTGCGAGCCTCCTCGACCGCGGTCCGCAGCCGCCGCACCTCGTCGCGCAGCCGGTGATGCTGCACGCCGCGCGAGACGGTCAGCGCGAGCAGCTTCATGTCGATCGGCTTCGTGATGAAGTCGTACGCGCCTACCCGGATGGCCCCGACGGCCTTCTCGAGCGACCCGTGACCCGTCACGAGGACGACTGGTAGATCCGGCTTGGTGCCGACGATGCGCTCACAGAGCTCGAGGCCGCCCATGTCGTCCATGAGGAGATCGGACAGGACGAGGTCGTAGTCCTTCTCCTTCACAGACTCGAGCGCGTCGTTCGCACGCGTGAGCCAGTCCACCTCGAAGCCGTGCTTCTCGAGGCTGGCCGCGATGAGCTCGCAGGTCGACTGATCGTCGTCCACCACGAGGATGCGGCCGTTGCCCTTCACGGTCGAGGTTCGCTCCGGAGCCTCACGCTCCGGCGATTCGCCGGGCGTCACCGGCATCGGGGTCGCAGTACCTGTCGCGCCGCCCACGGTGTCACCTCCTCATTCTTCCTTGGTCGCGTTGCCTACTTCGCCAAGTCGCCGGTAACTGAAGTGCCCCAACCAATCCGGCGTGCGAACCTCGCGGCCGCTATCGTGGCGGGCGCGTGCTGCGGGAGGCCCGCAACCGCCGTGCCGTGGCGAAACTGAGAGCGGGTGGCGCTTCGGCGCGCGCTGTGGTGGCGAGTGCGCTGGGGCATCCTGCCACGCCAGTGTCGCGGCGGCGCGGTGGGGGTGGGGCAGGTGGGCAGCCTCGCGACGGGAGGAGAGCTGGGAAGCCGATCGTGGCTTGCGTAGGCTAGCGCTCTCGTGAGCGTGCACCCAAGGGGAGCTGCCGTGGCCAAGAAGCGAGCCCGTGTGGAGAGACGTCGGCGCGAGCGGGAGCTCGACAAGCTCGGGGACGCCCGAGAGAAGCTGGCCCGGCTCACGGAGGGAGGCGCGCCGGAGCGGCCGATCGAGGTCCCGAGCGCGTCGGTCATCGAAGGCCACGCGCTCGGCCTCGGCTGCGCGCGCTGCGAGGGAGAGCTGCGCCTCGTCGACCACGACGCCTTGCGGACCGAGCAGGGGCCGCTGCGCCGGGTGCGGGCCCAGTGCAAGCGGTGCCGCGCGACGCGCGAGGTGTGGTTGCGGGTCGTCGTGCACCTGCCTTCGTAGCGCTCGGGCGTGCGAGACTGCCGCGCGTGGACGAGCGCCACCGGAGGAGCGCCGAGCGGGCTCGCTCGCAGATCGAGCGCGGCGTGCGGCCGCGGTGGTTGCGCCAGGATCTCATGGCGGTCCCGGCGGTCGAGCGCGACGCGTGGGTCGATCGCGTGCTCGGGCTCGACGATCTCCCCGCCGACGGGCCCGATCTGCCGGCGGGCTGCGTCCCGTACTTGCCCTGCCCCGTCGATACGCTGCTCCGCGTAGTGGACCGCGCCCCCGTGCGAGCCTCGGATGTGTTCGTCGACGTTGGATCGGGCGTCGGACGCGCCACGACGCTGGTCCACCTGTTCACCGGCGCGCCGGCCGTCGGCGTCGAGATCCAGCGTGGGCTCGTGGCCCGTGCGCGGGAGCTCGCGGCGCGGCTGCGGCTCTCGCGCGTGTCGTACGTCGAGGGTGACGCGGTGGAGCTCCCGGAGGCTCTCGCGATCGGAACGGTCTTCCTTCTCTACTGCCCCTTCGGTCCGGAGCGCGTGACGAGGCTGCTGTCCGCGCTCGAGCCCATCGCGCGCGCGAAGGCCATCACGCTCGGCTGCGTCGATCTCCCGCTCCCGCCGTGCTCTTGGCTCAGGCTGGAGCCGCCGCTCGATCCGGCGCTCGCGATCCATCGCAGCGCCTGAAAGAAAGGCCGTCGCAGAATCACCTGCTCGGGGAACGCCGAGCGCACCCAGCTAACAAAGCGCGGCGGCGTACGCGCGGGCCAGCGCCTCGGCGCTCGCGAAGCGGTGCTCGCGCTGGCGGCTCATCGCTTGGGCGACGACGGCGGCGACGTCCTCCGGGACGCTCGGGGCGAGCTCGCTGAGCGGCGGGGCTTGGCCCATCACGATGTCCATCATCAGCTTGCCGGGGATCTTGCCCGCGAAGGGCGGGCGACCGCTCAGGCATTGATAGAGGATCACCCCGAAGGCGTAGGTGTCGATGCGCTCGTCGAGCTCGCCCTTTCCGGTCAGGAGCTCCGGTGCCATGTACGCGGGGGTGCCGTTCAGATCGCCGGTCTGGGTGAGGCGCTCGAGGCCGAGGACCTTGGAGAGGCCGAAGTCGAGGAGCTTCACTCCGTCGGCCTCGAGCGAGACGTTGGCGGGCTTGAGGTCGCCGTGGATGACGCCGTGCGCGTGGGCGGCGCCGAGGCCGGCCGCGATGCCCTCCACGATCGGCAGGAGCGCGCGCGCGTCGAGGGGGCCCTCGCGCTCGAGGCGCGCGAGCAGGGTCTCGCCGTCGAGCAGCTCCATCACGCTGTACAAGAGCGCGTCGTCGTCCGAGCCCATGTCGAGGATGCGCACGATCGAGGGGTGCTCGAGCGCGCGCAGCACCGAAGACTCGCGCCGGAAGCGCCGCCTCACCTCGCGATCCTCGCTCAGCTCGGGGTGCAGGAGCTTCACGGCGACGGGGCGGCGTTCCTTCTTGTCTTCGGCCTCGTAGACGGCGCCCATGCCGCCCGAGGCGATGGTCCGGCCGAGGACGTAGCGCCCCCCGATCACCGTCCCGGGCGGGGGCAGGCTCTGGCGCGGCGCGGCGTTCGGTCGGGCCCCCATGGTGCGCGGCCATCGTTTCGCGCGCGGCGCGTCGCCGTCAAGCTTTGCCCGCCCACCAAGGGCGAGCGGGATGGCCGGGTCCGAGCGCCTCATGAGCGGCAGGTCTGGTACGGTGGCGGCGAAGCACGACGAACCGGGGGCCTTGATGAAGCGAAGCGCAGCGCTGTTTCTCCTCCTCGCCGCCGGCTGCGGGAGCGACGCGACGGTCGATCGAACCCTCGCCACCCTCGAGACGGTGCGCGGCGGCGCCTCGGTGGGCGAGCACGCGGCCCCGCGAATCGCGCGCGGAGCGGCCGAGCAAGAGATCACGATCGCGGAGCGCGGGCTGAGCCGACTCTCGCTCGACTCGGGCGCGCAGCTGCTCCTCGACGCGTCGACCCAGGTGTCGATCGTCGACGAGCAGACGCTCCGCCTCACCCGAGGCCGGCTCTTCGCCGAGACCGGCGAGGGCGACGAGCTCTTCCTCGAGGGGCCGGCCGGCTCGCTCCGCGCGAGCGACGCCGCGCTCTCCGCGCAGATCACCGATGGCGCGCTGGTCGCGTACGTGGTGCGCGGCGAGGTGAGCTGGAGCGCGGGCGAGGCGCGCGGCATCGCGGGGGCCGGACTGGTGCTGACGCTGAGCGCGTCGAGCGGCGAGATGACGCCGGCGGCGCTCTGGGAAGACT
>JAEZBP010000911.1 GCA_023427125.1 Pseudomonadota bacterium
TGGGTGGGGCACGCGGACCTCGCGCCGCTCACGCTCGCCGCGGTGCCGCAAGAGACGTTGACGGTGAGGATGCGGGGAGAAGGCGCGAGCCCGATCGAACTGGGCCTCGCGAGCGCCTCCGCGCGCACCGGTGGAGCGCTCGTGCTGCGCCCGTCGATCCGCGCCCGGGAGGGCACCGTGCGCCTCTACGTCCGCCCCGACGCCTTCGGCTTCTCCGTGCGCGGCCCCCTCGGCGACGTCACGTGCGCGGTCGAGCGGGGAGGGGGCTCGCCGCCGCCCGATCTCTTCCGGCGCGTGACCCGGCGGAGCGCCGCGCGCGTCGCGCTCGACGCGGACTTCTTCTGCCCCGCGCACACCTTCGATCTCGCGGGCGTCTACGAGATCGCGCCGCAGGTGGAGCTGCCGCACTCGGGCGAGGAGCACGGGCTCGACGCGGTCACCGGTCGCTTCCGCGGGCCGGCGGTGCCGATCCGGATCACGCACGGGGAGGGCGGCTACCTCGAGCAGATCCCCGAGCCTCGAGCGCCACATGGCGGGTGAGCGCGGCGCCCCGCGGCCCAAGAAGGACGAGCGGCTCACGCGCGCGCTCGCCACGGCCGCGCTCGGGCTCTCGCTGGCGGCGCTGGTGCTGGCGGGCTACTCGGTCTATGCGCAGCGCCGCGCGGAGCAGGAGCTCCGGGAGGTCGGCCGCGATCTCTCGCGGGCCCTCCGCGCGCGCGATCCGCTCGGCGCGCCACCCCTCGGTCTCGATCCGGACGACACCTGATGCGAAGATTGCGGCCGAGCCGGCTCGTCCGCTAGATCATCGACCCCAGCCCCTCACGCCCTCCGATGCCCAAGATCCTCGTAGTCGACGACCAGCGCAACATGCGCACCACGCTCTCGATGATGCTGCGTGGCGCGGGCTACGACGTCGACGAGGCGGGCGATGGCGCCGAGGCGTGCGACCGCGTGCTCGCGGAGAGCTACGAGCTGGTGCTCACCGATCTCAAGATGGGCGCGCGCGACGGAATGGACGTGCTCCGGCACGTCAAGCAGGAGGCGCCGCTGACCGAGGTCATCATGATGACCGCGTTCGGCACGATCGAGAGCGCGGTCGAGGCGATGCGCATCGGCGCGTACGACTACATCCAGAAGCCGTTCACGGAGGAGGAGCTCCTCGTGAAGGTGCAGAAGGCCGTCGAGAAGCGGCAGCTCGCCGGTGAGATGGTCGTGATGGCCGCCGAGTTCCGCGAGCGCTACCGCTTCGACAACATCATCGGCCGCTCGGCGGCGGTGCGGGACGTCCTCGGCCGCATCGTCCGGATCGCGCCGACCGACACGACCGTGTTGATCACCGGCGAGAGCGGCACCGGCAAGGAGCTCGTCGCGCGGGCGATCCACGCCAACTCCGCGCGGGCCGACAAGCCCTTCGTCCCCGTCAACTGCGCCGCGATCAGCGAGACGCTGCTCGAGAGCGAGCTCTTCGGTCACGTGCGCGGCGCGTTCACCGGCGCGGTCAGCGCGCGCAAGGGCCTCTTCGAGGAGGCGAACGGAGGCACGTTCTTCTTCGACGAGATCGCGGAGACGCCCACCTCCTTCCAGGCGAAGCTGCTGCGCGCCATCCAGGAAGGCGAGATCCGGCGGCTCGGCGACAACAAGCCGCTCCACGTGGACGTGCGCATCGTGGCCGCGACGAACGTCGATCTCCAGGAGGCGATCGCGGAGAAGCGGTTCCGGCAGGACCTCTTCTATCGCCTCGCGGTCGCGCGCTTCGTCCTGCCGCCGCTGCGCGATCGGAAGGAGGACATCCCGCTTCTGGTCGAGCACTTCCTCCAGAAGTTCGCCAAGAAGATGCGTCGGAGCGTGAAGCTGGGGGAGGGCGTGATGGACTACCTCCTGCGCTACGAGTTTCCCGGCAACATCCGGGAGCTCGAGAACATGGTCGAGCAGGGCGTGGCCCTCGCGGTGCACGGCCAGGTGGAGCTCGACGACATCATCCCGCCGGAGGCCCGCCGCGATTCGGTCGCGGCCGCGCCGGGCACCCACGAGACGCTGCAGGACGCGGTCGACCGGGCCGAGAAGTCGGCCATCGAGGGGGTGCTGCGGGAGGTCGATGGGAACAAGGAGCGCGCCGCCGAGGTCCTCGGCCTCAGCGCGACCACCCTCTGGCGCAAGATGAAGCGCCTCAACGTCCAGTAGCGATTTCAGTTCTGAACGCAGGGGATTTCAGGTGCGCACCGGCCTGCACGTGGCGGGCGGGGCCTCATGCGTGATCCGCGGCGAATTCGTGGGGCATGAGCGTTGCTCTGCCCATCACCGGAGCCGCGCCCTGCGTCCGCCCCCCACACGCGGGGTGTGGCCCCGCTTTCTCGCTCTCTCCATCTCCAGCGCACCCCTCAAGGCCCCCGTGATGAGCGCTCGCATCCTGATCGTCGATGACGAGGTCAACCAGCGGAAGAGCCTCGCGATCGGGCTTCGGCTGGAGGGTTACCGGATCCTCGAGGCCGCCGATGGGGAAGCGGCGCTCGAGGTGCTGGCGCAGGAGACGGTGGACCTCGCGATCATCGACCTGATGATGCCGGGCATCAACGGCCTCGACCTCGCGCGCCGGATGCGCTTTCGGCACCCGGAGGTGCGGGTGGTCATGACGAGCGCCTACCACCTCAGCGAGCGCCAGCTCGAGCGCGCCGAGATCCGCGTCCTCGGCTTCGTCCCGAAGCCCTTCGCGATGGAAGAGCTCGTCGGCTTTCTCCGAGCGAAGCTCGTGACCACGCCGCCCGTCCCCGCCGCCGCGGGCTGAGTTGCTGGGCGCGCGCTTCGCGAGCGCGCGCAAGCAACTCACTCCTTGACGCCGTCTCGGTGGAGCCCGAGCGAGCGCATCTTCTTGTGCAGGTTGGTGCGCTCGACCCCGAGGATCGAGGACGCCTTCGAGATGTTCCAGTCGTGCTCGTCGAGCGTCGCGCGGATGTAGCTTCGCTCGGCCCGATCGCGGTACTCGCGCAGCGTCAGGCGGCGGCCGTCGGAGAAGGCGCCCTCGGGCGCCACCGAGACATCGGGCGCGGCCGCCTCGTCCCGCGCCTCGCGGGCGAGCCTGCCCTCGGTCGGGAGGTCCGCCTCGGTGATCCGATCGCCGCTCAGGATGGCCATCCGCTCGATCACGTTCTTCAGCTCGCGCACGTTGCCCGGCCAGCCCTTGAGGCGCAGGCGCTCGTAGACCGCCGGATCCACCGGCTTGTCGCGAAGGCCGTTCTCTTGGCAGAAGTCCGCGAGGAACGCGGCGGCGAGGCTCGGGATGTCCTCGCGCCGCTCGCGCAGCGGAGGGCTCGAGATCGGCACGACGTTGAGGCGGAAGTAGAGATCCTCCCGGAACTGTCCTTCGGCCACCGCGCGCTCGAGATCCTTGTTGGTGGCGGCGATGACCCGCACGTCGACCGCGACGGCCCTCTCGCTCCCGACCCTCGTGATCTCCCCGCTCTGCAGCGCGCGCAGGACCTTGGCCTGGGCGCCGAGGCTCATGTCGCCGATCTCGTCGAGGAAGAGCGTCCCGCCGTCGGCGAGCTCGAACATCCCCTTGCGCCGCTTCTCGGCCCCGGTGAACGCGCCGCGCTCGTACCCGAAGAGCTCGCTCTCGATCAGCTCGGCCGGGATCGCCGCGCAGTTGACCTTGATGAAGGGCGCCTCGTGGCGCGGGCTGAGGCGGTGGATCGCGCGCGCGATGAGCTCCTTGCCGGTGCCGCTCTCGCCGGTGATCAGGACGCGCCCGCGGGTGGGCGCGACCTTCTCGAGGTCGGCGTAGAGCCGCTTCATCACCGGGCTCTCGCCGATCATCTCGAAGCGCCGCTCGACGTCGGCGCGCAGGCGCGTGACCTCGCGCAAGAGCTGCGTCAGCTCGAGCGCGTTGCGCACGCTGACGAGCACGCGATCGCGATCGAGCGGCTTCTCGAAGAAGTCGGCGGCGCCCGAGCGCACGGCCTGCACGGCCTCGCCGACGCTGGCGTGGCCCGAGATCATCAGGACCGGGAGGCTCGCCCACTCGGGGCGCGCGCGGATGCGCTCGAGCGCCTCGATGCCGCTCATCATCGGGAGCCGGACGTCGAGGATCGCCAGATCGATCGCGCCCTGCTCGAGCAGCTCGAGCCCGCGCTCGGCGCTCTCCGCCTCCTCGACGGAGAAGCCCTCGCCCTCGAGCACCATGCGCAAGGTCCGGCGGATGTTCTTCTCGTCGTCGACGACGAGGATGGTCGCGCTCATGTCGCACCTCCGAGAGAGCACGCGTGGACGGCGCGCACCGCGTCGTCC
>JAEZBP010000960.1 GCA_023427125.1 Pseudomonadota bacterium
GCTTGTGGATCGCGATGTGGTCCTCGTGCTCCTTGAGGAACGCGCGCGCCTTCGCGCGGAAAAGCTCGAAGCTGTCGGGCATGCCGAAGCCCGGCAGCTCGACCCTGACCTCGTCGCCGAGCATGTCCTCGAAGTCCGTGTAGATCGGCGCGCGCTTCTTCTTCTCGATGAGCTTGATGAGCGCGCGGAGACGCTTGCGCACCGTCTCGAGCATCGGCGCGGTCACGTCCTGCCACCACTCGTCGGTCTGGAGATCGATGATGAGCGGCAGCTCCTTCTGCACCATCGGGATGGTCGCGCTCTCTTGGAGCAAGCCGGCGATCGACCGCACCTGCTGGCTCAGCCGCGCGAACGCCGGCTCCGTACGCAGGACGGCGAGCTGCAGGTTCAAGAGCAAGAGATCGAAGCGCTTGGCCTCTTCGTCCTCCGGCTCCTGCTCGGACGGAAGGCCGGCGACCTCGTGGGCCAGCTCGGCGAGCGCGTCGCCCTCGAGCTTCGTCCACGTGTCCCGCTTGCCGTACTTCTCGACGAGCCGTCGCTTCGGGCGCACCACGAAGTTGTCGACGTTCATCGCGGCCACCTCCGCGTGCAGCAGGGTGGCGACGTCCTGGCGCAGCTCGGTGGTGACGGCGTAGGTGGCGTGCCACTCGGCGGCCTTGAGCCCGGTGGCCTTCGGTGCATCGGCTGCCTGCGAGTCGGCGGCCTGGTGATCGAGCACGCCGATCAGCTCGAGCCGGGTCTTGAAGAGGCGCTTGCGCAGCGGCTCGCCGGACGCGCCGTCCGAGGCGTCGGGGTTGGCCCGGAAGAACTCGAGGTTCTGGCAGTAATCGAAGACGTAGAAGAACGCCTTGTGCTGCCCGGGCCCGAAGAGATCCTTTCGCAGCCGGGTGCCGCGCCCGATCATCTGCCAGAACTTCGTCTTCGATCGCACGAGCTTGAAGAAGACGAGGTTCACGACCTCGGGCACGTCGATCCCGGTGTCGAGCATGTCGACCGAGATCGCGATGTGCGGCGCCTTTTCGGGGATCGAGAAGTCGTCGATCAGGCTCTGCACGTACGAGACGTCGCAGTGGATGACCTTCGCGAACGCGCCCTTGTAGTGCGGGTAGTTGGCGTCGAAGCGCTGCGCGATGAACTCGGCGTGGGCCTGGTTCGCGGCGAAGACGATGGTCTTGCCGATCCGATCGCCGCCCGCGACCGTCTGCCCGCGGGTCATCAGGCTCTCGAGGACCTTGTCGACGGTGTCCTTGTTGAAGAGCCACTTGTTCACCGCCGCGGCCTCGACGCGGTTCGGGGTCACGCCGTCGTCATCCCACTCGATCGCGTCCCACTGCTCCTGCTCCTCCTCAGAGAGCTCGTCGTAGGCGATGCCCTCCCGCTGGAACTTCAGCGGCACCGACACCGCCTCCGGCGGCACGAGGAAGCCGTCCTTCACCGCGTCCTCGAGGGTGTAGGCGTCGGTCGGCACGCCGGTCTCGAGGTCGAAGAGGCCGTAGGTGTTGGTGTCGATCTCATCCTTCGGCGTGGCGGTCAGGCCGACCAGCAGCGAGTCGAAGTACTCGAAGATCGCGCGGTACTTCTGGTAGACCGACCGATGCGCCTCGTCGATCACGATGAGGTCGAAGTGCCCGGGGCCGAAGCGCCGCTCGGTGTCCTTCAGCTCGTCGATGAGGCCCATCATCGTCGGATAGGTCGAGACGAAGACGCGGCCCTCGCCGTCCTTCTCGGTGACGAGGTTCACCGGCGACGCGTCGGGGAGGTGGGTCTTGAAAGCGTTGACGGCCTGGTTCACCAGGGCGACGCGGTCCGCGAGGAAGAGCACCCGCTTGGCCCAGTTGGCGCGCATCAGCTGATCGCAGAGGGCGATGACCGTCCGGGTCTTGCCGGCGCCGGTCGCCATCACGACCAGCGCCTTGCGGGCGTGGTCCTTCTCGAAGGCCTCACCGATGCGGCGGATGGCGCGGGTCTGGTAGTAGCGCTCGACGATCTTCTCATCGATGGGCGCGTCGGCGAGCGACTTCCGACTCGTCCGCCGCTGGATGAGCAGCTCGAGCTCGGCCTTCTTGAGGAAGCCCTGCACCGGGCGGGGCGCGTAGCTCGCGTCGTCCCAGAGCCAGTGCTCGTAGCCGTTCGAGGTGAAGATCACCGGCCGCTGGCCGAAGCGCTTCTCCAGGCAGTCCGCGTAGAGCTTCGCTTGCTGCTGCCCGACCTGGGGCGACCTCTTCGTGCGCTTGGCCTCGACGACGCCGAGGGGCTTTCCGTCGCTTCCCCAGAGGACGTAGTCGACGTAGCCCAGGCCCTTCTTGTTGGGCATGCCGTCGACCTCGAACTCGCGGTCACGCGGATCGCGGAGCGCCCAGCCGGCCTCGTGGAGCAGCCGATCGATGAAGAGGTCGCGGGTCTCCTCCTCGGAGTAGTCGTGCGTGTCGGCGTGCTTCGCGTTGGCCTTCTTCGCCTTCGCGACCTCGGCCCGCGCGCGCTTCAGCGCCTCGTCGAGCGAGGCGGTGTCGGCGAGGAGCTCGGCGAGCTGCGCGTCCTTCGCGGCGAGCTTGGCCTCGAGAGCCTGCAGCTGCGCCGCGCTCTGCGGAGCGCCAACCGCCGACTGGGGCAACAGATCCGGCCGGAACGTCAGGGAGTCCGCCGGCTTCGCGCCGCGGGCGTAGGTGCGCGCCACCCAGAACGTGACGTGGAAGAGCTCGCGCACGCAGGCGAGCGCCTGCTTTTCCTTGAGGCGCTTGCTGCTGTGGACCGCCTCGTTGCCGATCGCCTTGATGAGCCTTGCCTTGTTGAAGACCGCCGGCCCGGTCGCCTTCCGGAAGCACGGCGCGAAGAGCAGCGCGGCGAGGTGCGTCTGGTAGGGCAGCTTGAACGTCGCGTCGTGCTTGTAGAGCCAGTAGACGGTCAGCTCGAGCGCCCGTCGCGAATAGAAGCAGGCCACCCGTGGGTCGGAGGTCACCGCCGCCTCCGCCTTCACGGCCGCCTCGTGGACCTCGGCCCACTCGCTCTCGAGGAAGGCGAAGTTGCTCATTCCTCCCCCGCGCCCCCCATCTGTCGCTCGAACGACTGGCGCACCAGGCCCATCACGTACGGCAGCTCGTCGAGCGACGAAAGGAAGATCTCCACGTCGCCGTTCCCCCAGCGGCCCATGCCCGTAACGTCCCGGCACCGCCCCTTCGGATCGTGGATCTCGGGGAACGGCAAGTTCAGCGAGAGCAGCATGCGCTTGGTCTGCGGCACCACGTCGACGAAGTTCGTCTCGGCCTTGTAGGCCACGTAGAGCTTGCGGAACTGCTCGCTCACGCAGGGATCGAGGGCGAGGACCTCCTTGCGGAGCGCTTCGAAGACCTCGCGGACCGTGCCCTGCAAGAGGTTGGGGTGATCGTCGAGGGTGTAGCCCGCCTCCCACGGCGGCGGGACGGTATCCCGATACGCCGCGAGCACGTCGGGCGCGAGCTTTGGCCCCCGCCACACCTCGAGCGCGGTCTTCGCGAGCCGGCCCGCCCGCGCCTTGATGGTCTCTTCGTTCCAGTCGTCGAGCTGACCGAGGCCGGCGTTGAGCTTGAGCGGGCTCTCCTTGAAGCCGCCCTTCATGTCGCGCTTCGCGCTGAAGGGCCGGTCGCTGTACTCGGAGTTGTAGCCGGTGAGCGTCAGGTTCCCGAGGGTGTGGAGCCAGCGCTCCTGCACGACGTCCCACTCCGGGCCGAGCGACGCCTTCCACTCGGTCGAGAGGTTCTCGTTCTGCGGGAGGATGTGCTCGATCGTGTACTCGTCGACCGGCACCCGCTCCTTGCGCTCGTGGTTCTCGAACCGGCGCAGCCAGTAGGTGCGGCTCCGGAAGTGGTAGAGGTCGCGGGTCTGGAGCTCGCGCGCGAACTCCTCGTCGCTCGGGAAGCGCCGGTACGAAGGGAGCGAGAGGAAGTGCGCCTGCACGCTCTCGAGGTAGCGATCCTTCTTCAGGGCTCTCCCGAAGTTCCCGAACGTCTTGTTCATCGAGTTGGTCGGGATGGCGCAGATGGCGCGGCGGAAGACGTAGGCCTCGATCAGCCGCACCGCCGAGACGAGCTCGGCCGCGCTGAGCGTCCCGCCGGCGTAGTCGGCGTAGAGCTCGAGCAGGAAGGGATAGGCGACGTCCACCTTCAGCTCGCGCAGATCGGAGAACGCGAGCTTCAGCTCGGCGCTCGACTCGGCGCCGAGGGCCATCGCGCAGAAGTACCGCGCGTAGTCGCGGATCTCCTTCACGAGCGTCTCGACCCCGGCCTTCTCGCTCTTGGTCGTCGCGTGCTTCTTGAAGGCTTCGTAGACGCGCCCGACGTTCGGGATCTCGCCGGTCTTGACCGTCAGGTAGTGGCGCATGAACGCGTCGAAGTGCGTCCCGTAGGCCTCCTGCCCGAAGTCGACCTCCATCGGCCGCCAGTACTGCTCGTAGAGCCGCGTCTGCAGCTTGGGCTCGAGCCGCATCAGCACGAAGTTGCGGATGAGGTCGGCCTGGCTCAGCTCGAGCCCGGTCGAGTTCATGCTCTCGAAGATCAGCTGGGGGTTGTCCTGGTCGCGGTTGAGCGCGAGGTCCACGACCACCAGCTTCGCGAGCCCCTTGCAGAGCGGCGCGAGGTCGCCCTGCGCGGCGATCAGCTCCTCGAAGAGCGCGTAGTTCCGCGTGACCGCCCGGGACTGCTCCTTCGGCAGCTCGGTGCCTCCGGTGATCGCGGTGAGCGTTGCCTTGTCGGTCTGCGAGAGCAGCAGCTTGAAGTGCCGCTCGCCGCTCTCCTCCGGGTTGAGGAGGTAGTAGTTGCGGAGCTTGCGCGCCGAGAAGCCCTCGACCGGCTCGGTGTCCCCGAGCGCCTTGGCCAGCGCGGCGATCAGGAGCGTGACCGTCGTCAGGCGCTGCTGGCCGTCGATGACGAGCAGGGGTGACTGGTGGCTGACCTGGAAGAGGCCCGCCTCGATGTAGACGATGGACCCGACGAAGTGCACCCCGACCTTGTCGTCGGCCCCGGTCCGCAGGACGTCGCGCCAGAGCTGCCCGCACTCCTTCGCGGTCCACGAGTAGGTGCGCTGGTAGATGGGGATGACGAACTGCGGCGACTTCTTCAGGAGATCGAGCAGCTTCGCTTCGGTGGCCTTCATGCGATCCCCTTCGTCTGGGCGAGCTTCTCGAAGTCGGTCACGAACGCGGCGCGGACCGTCTCGAAGAGCGCCGCATCGAGCGGCTTGCGGCACGCGACCGAGTTGATCACCCGGTAGCCGGCCCTCGTCATCGCGTCGGCCAGCGCCTTCTCGAGCGCCGCCACCACGTCGCGCCGCTCGCGGTGCTCGTCGACCGTCGTGCCCTCCGCGAGGATCGGGCCATGCGCGACCAGCCGCAGCTTGCACTGGGCGGGATTCACACCGAGTGCGTCCAGGTGCCGCCGGATCGCGTTGCTCTTCACGTTGAAGCCGAGGTGCTGTCCCATGCGGTTGAACGGCGACTGCGCGTTGCTCGACGAGCTGTCGCCGGTGCGTCCGACGTAGTGGAGCGTCTCCGTCGGTGCCTCGATCACCCACACGTAGAGCCAGAACCCTCGCTCGAGCAGCTTGCCGCTGAACGCGAGCGTGTGGGTGGCCGCGATCATCTCAGAGCTCTCCCCGGAACGCGCGGTGCTGGAGCGAGGCGAAGAGCGCGTCCATCTGGGCGAGGGAGGCCCGGTGCGCGGCCTTGAGGGTCTCGACGGCGGCGACGCGGCGGGCGAACTCGCGCTGGAGCGGGAGGGGCGGCACGTTGAGCTCGAAGCTCCGGACGTCCTTCTGATTGATACTCGACTGATTCACCGCGTGCTTCGCAGCCTTGAGGATCTGTCGCTTCACGGAGGCCGTCTGCAGGCACTCCACGGCGTAGCGTGGAAGGATGAGCTCGCCCCTGACGGAGAACCGCATCATGTTCGACTCGAACACGGTAGGCTCATCTAGTGCTGGGACGATCGCGCTCTTGCCGAGGTACTCCATGCTGTTGACCCGGTTGACGATGATGTCGCCCTCGCGGAGCGCGTATACAGCCCGCTCCGCCGCGGAGACTCGCACTCTCTTTAGCTGTGCCAGTTCGGTGACGACGCCATCGTAGAAGGCGTCAATCCGCACGATTCGCGTCCCCGAGCCATAGTCGGAGGCAGGTTTGTACAATCCGTTCTGGGGGCCGGTCTCGATCAGCTCGTCCAGCGTGAGCCTCGGCCAGCTCTTGGGCTTGGTGCCCGGGTCGCCGAACATCTCGAGGAAGATGGCCTTGGTCAGCGAGTCGAGAAGGGCGAGGGTCGCGCGGCGCTTGGCTCGCAGCGCCTCCGCCTGGTCCAGCACCGCAGCGATCCGCCGCTGCTCCGCCAGCGGGGGGAGTGGGATCTGCAGCTCGTCCAAGTGCGCGCTGCGGAGGTTGTTGATGTTTATCCCTGCCGCGAGCGCCGAGATGCGACGGCGATAGTCCTGGGTCTTGAAAAAGTGTGCGAAGTAGGAGGGGTCGACCTTGCGATTGGGACGCAAGACCTTGCAGAACGCGCCGAATCCCCCCTCGAAGTCGCCGAGGGCCGGCGCCGCCTTTCCGACTACGTCCAGGCTGCCGCTCGATGCCGCGATGACCACGTCATGCCTACGCACCTTTTGCTTGTCCGATACTCGTGCGGCCGGAACGAACACAAGGTCCTCGAAGGTCAGGCCAGCGTCCGTGATGTTTCCGGCGCGCAGAACGGGAAGGTAGCCAGGCTGCGGCGTAGGGGACGCATCGGTCTTTTCGTACGTTACGCCACGAATCTGTGTGGCCAGCTCTCCGACCTTGACGGCGGCTTGAACCATCACAGCATGCCCTCCAGCTCTTTCATGCCGCGCTGGATCTCGCCCTCGAGCGTCGCCAGCTCCGCCAGAATCTCCGCCGGCGCCCGGTGCTCCACCTCCGCGTGCACGACCTCCTTGTACCGGTTGAGCGACAGGTCGTACCCCTGCGCCGCGATGTCCGCCTTGGGCACGCAGAAGCTCTGCGCCGTCCGCGGTCGCTTGCGCTCCTTGCCCGCGCGCTCGGACCACCGAGCCAGCACATCCGGCAGGTTGTTCTTCGCGTGCTCCTCGGCGCTCAGCGCCGCCTTCGGCACCGCGCCGAGCTTGTCCTCGGCCAGCAACGCGGTGCGCTTGTCGTCGAGCGACCACCCGTCGGCGAGGCAGTCGTAGAACCAGACGTCCTCGGTGCCACCGGAGTCGGTCTTGGTGAAGAACAGGATGGCGGTCGACACCCCGGCGTACGGCTTGAACACGCCGCCGGGCAGCGAGACCACGGCGTCGAGCTTCTGATCCTCGACCAGCATCTGGCGCAGGCTCTTGTGGGCCTTGCTCGAGCCAAAGAGCACGCCGTCGGGCACAATGACCGCCGCGCGCCCGCCCGGCTTGAGCAGCCGGAGGAAGAGCGCGAGGAAGAGCAGCTCGGTCTTCTTGGTCTTGACGATCTGCTGCAGGTTCTTGGCGGTGTTCTCGTAGTCGAGCGAGCCGGCGAACGGCGGGTTCGCGAGGACGAGGCTGTAGCTCTCCTCTTCGCCGGCGTGGTCCTGCGCGAGCGAGTCGCGGTAGCTGACGTTCGGGTTCTCCACTCCGTGGAGCAGCATGTTCATGCTGCCGATGCGGAGCATGGTGTTGTCGAAGTCGAAGCCGTGGAAGGCCTCGTTGTGGAAGTGGGCCTTCAGCTTCGGGTCCCGGAGGATCTCCGGGTGGTGCTCGCGGAGGTACTCGCTCGCCGCCACGAGGAACCCGCAGGTGCCGCTGGCCGGATCGCAGATGACGTCCTTCGGCCCCGGCGCGGTCATCTCGACCATGAGCTGGATGATGTGGCGCGGCGTGCGGAACTGGCCGTTCTGTCCGGCCGTCGCGATCTTGCCGAGCATGTACTCGTAGAGGTCGCCCTTGGTGTCGCGCTCGTCCATCGGGACCTGGTCGAGCAGGTCCACCACCTTCGCGAGCAGCGCGGGCGTCGGGATGGTGAAGCGCGCGTCCTTCATGTGGTGCGCGTAGGTCGAGCCGTCGCCGCCGAGCGTGCGGAGGAACGGGAAGACGTGCTCGTTCACCACCTCGAACATGTCGGCCGCCGCGAAGTGCTTGAACCGCGACCAGCGCAGATCCTCGTACTTGCGCTTCTTCGGGTCCTTGCCCTCCGGGAAGATGCGCCGCTCCATCGGCCTCTTCAGCCGCGCCGACTTGTTCTCCTCGAGGGTGTGCAGGTCATCGAGCCGGCGGAGGAAGAGCAGGTACGTGATCTGCTCGATCACCTCGAGCGGGTTCGAGATCCCGCCGGACCAGAAGCTGTCCCAGATGCGATCGATTTGGCTGCGGAGCTCACCCGTGAGCATCGGCTCTCCTCGGAACGCGCGCGGCGACCCCCGTGGGTCCGCCGCGCCGAGTTGCCGGCCCATTGTGCTCCCACGACGTCGGCCGCGCGAGCATTAATGCCGTGTCGTCGAAACGCCGGGGCGTGGTGGATCTGACAGGCGCGCCGAGACGCTCCCGCGGAGACGCCGTACCGATCAGCTCAGCGCGTGCTTGGCCAGCCACGCGCTCACCGGGAGATGCAGGTCGGGCTCCTCGTCGGCCGCGCAGACGGCGCCGACGCAGGCGCGGTAGTCGACCGGCTCGCCGTCCCAGCGCGTGAGGCCGGTCTCTTCGTCGATGGCGAGCTCGGCGTGGGCGTGCTGGAGGGCGGCGAGCGGCTCGGCCGGGGCGGCGGTCGGGGTGGGGACGAAGGGGATGACGTCGTGGTCGGGCGCGAGAAAGCGCAGCTCGCCGTCGTTGCCGGTCTGAATGGTGAAGCCGCCCTCGTGCACGAGGCGGTGGTGGAAGGTGCAGAGGGTGAGGAGGTTGTCCTTCGAGGTCTCGCCGCCGTGGAGCCAGTGCTCGACGTGGTGCAGGTCGACGAAGCGATCGTGGGTGCAGCCGGGGAAGCGGCAGCAGCGGTCGCGCAGGGTGACGGCGCGGCGCAGCGCCGGCGGGACGCGGCGGGTCTTGCGGCCGATGTCCAGGACGTCACGGGCGAGGACGTCGCCGCTCCCGTCCTCGCGCGCGCCGAGGAGCGAGCAGTCGCAGGCGAGGCGCCGAAACGTCTCCGCGGAGACGCGCCCGCCGTCGTCGAGCACCGCCGCGAAGCCGCGAACACCCTGGCCGCCGTCGATGAGGTCCTCGGTGAAGTGGACGACGACCTGCGCGCGACCGGCGCCGCAGGTCCGCACCGGGGCCCGCGGCGCGCTTGCCCCCGTGGCGCTGGCGCTGTTCGTCCCCGCGCCGTCGCTCGCGTCGTCGTCGCCAGCGTCGTCGTCGCCAGCGTCGTCGTCGCCAGCCTCGTCGTCGCCCGCCTGGTCGTCGCCCGCGTCGGGGTG
>JAEZBP010000997.1 GCA_023427125.1 Pseudomonadota bacterium
GCGCGAACGAGCCGCCCGCGATCATCGCGGCGAGCAGCGGCAAGCTCCACGACGCGCGTCGATCGATCATGAGCTCAGCGAAGCGGGCCGAAGAGGATCTGCAGCATCTTGTAGGTGAGCCCCCACACCCTGCGCTCCCCGACCGAGTACGCGGGGAAGCGGTATTGCGCGCCCTTCCACTCGAGCTCGTAGGTGGTGTCGCGCTCGCCGGCGATCAGCGACGCGAGATCGACCCAGTGGAGCTCGTCGACCTCGTGGTTCGGGACGAGGCTCGGGACGCTCCTCACCGCCCAGACGAAGGGCCGGACGATCAGCCCCGTGGTGTGCGTCGGGACGTCCTCGAGGCGCGTGATGAGCTCACCGTGCGCCTCGAGATCGAGCCCGACCTCCTCGACGGTCTCGCGCACCGCGGTGTGGAGGAGGCTGGGATCGGTCGGCTCGAGGCGGCCGCCCGGGAAGGCCATGTGCCCCGACCACGGATCGCGCTCGTGCTCGGCGCGCCGTATCAGCAGCACCTCGGGCCCGCGCTCCTGCTCGCGCAAGACCGCGGCGACCGCCGCCCGCGGCGCCTCGCCGCCCTCGCCCGGGGAGAGCGTCGCGAGCCGCGCGCGAATGGTGGCCAGATCCATCGCTCTCTTCGTAGCACCCACGCCCGCGCTCACTCCATCGCGCGGCGCTCGTGGCGCGTGACCACGTCGCTCACCAGCGCGTCGGAGAGCTTCCCGCCGCGTGAGAACGCGCGCATGTGGAGGATCGGCTCGCCGCCGAGATCCGCCGCGGTCCGCCCCAGCACCAGCTCGGTGTACTTGTGCGGCTCGTAGGGCGCGAGATCGTCGTCCGACACCCCGATCTTGCGGACGAGCGCGAGGAGGGCGTCGAGCGAGTTCATCTTCATGTACGGGCAGGTCGCGCAGCCGCCGGCGGTGGAGCACCCCTCGCCGCCCGAGACGCCGGGCACGATCGCCAGCTCGCTGTCCTCGCTCGGCGCGATCGCCTCGCTCGCGACAGGGAACACGATCTCCACTTCCACGCCGCTCCCCGGGTGCGCGCGCAGCACCTTGCGGACGTCGTTCACGATCGAGGTGATCATCCCGGCCTCGGTGCCGAGCACGAAGCGCAGGCGCTCGCGCGCCCCAGCTTCGATCACGGCCCTCACCTTCTTCGTGATGAAGCCGAGGATGTTCGAGGTGGAGCCGACCACGCCGCGCCCGACGCGCTGCTGCTCGAGGGCGACGGCGAACATCTCCCCCGGCACCTCGAGGTGGGCGGTGACGTACGCGTCCGCGTAGTCGCGGCGCACTCGCTCCGCGACCTCGGCGCCGAACATGTGGTGCACGATGCAGGTGCCCTGCTCGAAGTAGTGGAAGCGCGGGAGGAGCGCCGCGATGCTCGCCCGATCGTGCGCGGGGTGGAGCGCCCGGATGGCCTCGTCGTCGAGCTCCGCGAGAGAGGTGAAGAGCTCCTCGAGGTTGCGGCCCATGTAGGTGTCGGGACCGAAGAAGACGTGCGCGTCCTCGATCTGCGCGAACGCGGTGAGCACGGTGCTCACCACGTTGGAGGAGGTGCAGGTGATCGTCGGGACGAGCGCGTGGGACTTGGCCTTCGTGCGGAGGCTGGTGTTGATGTAGACGACGTGGAGGCTGCGCGGCGTGCGCGCAGCGCGCTGGAGGTAGGCGCCGTACGCGAGCGCCTCGGCGCTCTCGGCGAGCGAGCAGCCGATGGGCTCGGCGGCCACCCGATAGACCGGGGTGCTCTGCCTGCCGGCCGCGTCGAGCATCGCGCGCGCGTTCTCGCTCATGAAGTCGACGCCGAGCACCACCACCTGCTCGCAGCCCTCCTCGGCCATCTTCACGGCCGCGTCGGCCATCGTGAGCGAGTCCGAGATGTGGATGTGCGGCCAGGAGCACGCGCTCAGCACGCCCTGCAGCTCCGGATCCATGTAGAAGTGGGCGACGACGCCGGTCTTCTTCTCGGCGAGCAGCGCGTCGAGCTCCTCGATGACCGCCCGGTCGGGGGAGAGATAGGCGGCCTGCGCCTCGGCGAACGCGCCTCGCGGCACGAAGCGTTCCTCGGTGATGCACAGGGAGGGAAAAGGCGCGCTCGTCATGGGCTGGAACTGTAGTACCGCCGATCGCGAGGTCGAGCCGGGCCGCACCCCGTTTCCGCGGCCACGCGGATCTGCTAAGTCGCGCGGCATGATCCCTCGGTACACCCCCGCAGACTTTGCTGACCTCTGGAGCGACCGGCAGAAGCACCGGAGCTGGCTCGAGGTCGAGCTGGCGGCCTGCGAGGCCATGGAGGCCGCCGGGCGGGTGCCGGAGGGGACGGCCGCGGCGATCCGCCCCTTCGGCGAGAAGCTCGACTCCGCTCGCATCGACACGATCGAGGAGACGACGCGCCACGACGTCATCGCGTTCCTCACGCACGTCGAGGAGCTCGCGGGTCCTGCCGCGCGCTGGCTGCACCTCGGGATGACCTCGTCGGACGTCCTCGACAGCGCGCTCGCGCTGCTCCTGGTCCGGGCCGGCGATCGCCTGCTCGAGCGCACCGACGCGGTGCTCGAGGCGCTCGCGACCCGCGTGAAGGAGCACCGCGACACGCCGATGATCGGGCGCTCCCACGGCATCCACGCCGAGCCGCTCACGTTCGGCGTGGTCCTCGCCGGCCACTACGCGGAGCTGGCCCGCGCGCGCGGCCGGCTCGCCGAGGCGCGGAAGGAGATCGCGTTCGGCAAGCTCGCGGGGGCGGTCGGCACCTATGCGCACCTCACGCCCGAGATCGAGGCGGCGGCGCTCGGCAAGCTCGGCCTCTCGCCGGAGACCGTGGCGACGCAGGTGGTCCCGCGCGATCGACACGCGTCGTTCGTCTCGGCCTGCGCCCTCGTCGCGGCCGCCATCGAGCGCTTCGCCACCAACGTGCGCCACTGGCAGCGCACCGAGGTGCTCGAGGCCGAGGAGGCCTTCGCGAAGGGGCAGAAGGGCTCGAGCGCGATGCCCCACAAGCGCAACCCGATCCTCAGCGAGAACCTCTGCGGCCTGGCGCGGGTGGTGCGCGCCGCCGTCGTGCCTGCC
>JAEZBP010001002.1 GCA_023427125.1 Pseudomonadota bacterium
GGCGGGACCGACCCGCGCGGGGGGGGGGCGCGCCCCGCGCGCTCGACCGTGTGCAGCGCCTCCATGGGGGGCGACCATGATGCATCCGCGCCCCGGGGGGAAGCGCTGCCCCACCCGGACGCCGCAAAAACCGACATGTTGGCCTAGACGCGCGCGATCGGGGGGCGACTGACGCAGATCGGCCACGCTCACGGTCGGCCGCGCAGGGCCCTCGCTCCGCGTTGCGAACGGGCGCGGCCCGGTGCACCCTCTGCCCCGAGAACACCGACGCTCAGCGCGGCGCCGGGGAAGATGGAGCGGAGGCGCCCCGCAGGGGAAAGGGGCCCGCCGCCACGCAGCCGAGCGAGCCCACCCGGACACACAAAGGGAGCGCGTTTTCTCGCCACTCGTGCTACGAGGCGGCGCGGCTTCAGCCCCTCGCCCGAAGACGATGTTGAGACGAGCAGAGCAGCCGGGGGCGGCGAGGCCGCGCGCAGGCCGAAGCGGAGCTCGGGCCGAGACGACGACCCGCGGCCCGAGGCTCGACCCGGGGGCCCCCGCGGGTCGGACTGCCAGGACGGGCTCCGGCGGGGAGAAGGTGCGCGCGTGCGAGCGCTGAGCCGCATCCCCGAGTGGCTCGCGGCGCTGGCGACCAAGCATCGTGTGCTCGCCGTCGGCGGCTTCATGCTGGTCGCGCTCGGCTTGGCCGCGGCGATCCCCACGCTGGTGGTCGATCCGACGCCCCAGCGCCTCACGGCCTCCAGCATCGCCGATCAGGAGCGGGTGGCCACCGAGTTCGGCGCCCACTTCGGGAACCCGGACCACATCGCGCTCGTGCTGATCGACGCCGAGGACGTCCTCGCGCCCGAGCCGCTCGCCTACGTCCACCGCCTCTCGACGGCCTTCCAGGGGATGGACCTGGTCGAGCACGTCGCGAGCATCACCACCACCTCGCTGGCCCTCTCCGTCGCCGACGGAGCGGTCGAGGACACGGGCGGCCTCGAGGATCTCGAGGATCTCGAGGACCTCGACGATCTCGGCGAGGAGCCCGCCGTCGATCCGGCCCTCGAGGCCGCGCTCGGGGCGCTCGTCCTCGCCGCCCCCGAGCGCTTCCCGATGGGCCTCGGCACGCTCGCCGACCGCCTCTCCGCGGTGCGCTTCGCGCGCCCGATCGAGGGGGACACGGTCGAGCCCGAGGAGCGCGAGGCGCTGCTCGAGGCCCTCCGCGACGCGCCGATGCTCGAGGGGCGCCTGCTCAGCCGCGATCGGAAGCTGACCGCGATCGCGATCATGCTCGACGATCGCGTCGACGAGCACGCCGAGCTCCAGGCTGCGGTCGACGGCATCGACGCGCTGCTCGAGTCGACCCCCCGCCCCGACGGAGTCGACGCCGGCGTCACCGGCCTGCCCCACTACTTCAAGCAGATCGCCCAGAAGATCCAGGAAGACAACATCCGCATGGTGCCGGCGACGCTCATCGTCGCGCTGCTGGTGCTCTTCCTCTCGTTCCGATGGCTGCCCGGCACGCTCTTGCCGCTCGTCGCCGTCGGCCTGAGCACGGTCTGCCTGATCGGCGGGATGGCGCTGCTCGGCGAGCAGCTCAACGTCATCAACAACATCCTGCCTGCGCTGATGATCATCATCGGGGTCGGCGAGGCCATCCACGTCGTGGGGCGCTATCGCGAGGAGCTCGGGCGCGGCCTGCCGAAGCTGGAGGCCGTGCGCGAGACGGTGCGCCACATGGCGCTCGCGGCGTTCCTCACGACGGCGACCACGGCGGTGGGCCTCGCGTCGCTCGTGACCTCGGAGACGGCGATGCTCGGGCGCTTCGGCGTGACCGCCGGCGCCGGCGTGATGATCGTCTATCTCGCCACCATCCTCTTCTTGCCTGCGGCGCTCAGCTTCTTCCCTCCACCCACGCGCCCCCCGAGCGAGCGCCGGCAGCGCCTCTCCCGGCTGGCCGACGGCTGGCTCGATCGCGCGATCGTGTGGCTCACCCGCCGCGTGCTCCGGCGTCCCTGGCACCCCATCGCGGCCGCGGTCGTCCTCACCGGCATCTGCTGCTGGACCGCGATCCACGTCCGGGTGGACAGCGCCCTGCTCGACGAGCTCGAGGAGGACGATCCGCTCTTCCGCCGGACCCAGCAGGTGGAGCAGCAGCTCGACGGGGTGCGGCCGCTCGAGATCCTGCTCGAGGCGGAGGATCCCGCCCAGCTCCGCGACCCACGCGCGCTGGCCGCGATGGACCGCTCGCAGGAGTGGCTTCGCCAGCAACCCGGCGTGCTCTCGACCATGAGCCCCGCCGACTTCCTCCACGAGTCGTGGGCCCAGGTAGCGGGGGATCCGGCGACGCGGACGGAGCCCTTCCACAGCTCGGAGCAGGTCTCCGCGTTGATCCTGCTGATGGAGCAGGCCGAGGAGGTCCCGCTCCGCACCGTGCTCACCGAGGACGGCCGAGCTGCGCGCATCCACGTGAGCCTCGCCGACGTCGGCGCGAGGGCGAGCCTCGAGATCATCAACGAGCTACGCGACCGGCTCGAGCGCGACTTCGAGCCGCTCGGCGTCGAGGTCGCCATGACCGGTGAGGGCTACACCGGCTCGATCGGGCTCGAGGCGATCGTCGACGATCTGGCCGGCGGCCTCGGCACCGCGGTGCTCGTCATCTTCGGGATGGTCGTCGTCCTCTTCCGCAGCGTCCGCCTCGGCCTGCTCAGCGTGCCGCCCAACGTCATCCCGCTGGTCGGCGCGCTCGCGTGGATGGTCATCCGCGGCATCCCGCTGAACGCGGCGACGGTCATCATCTTCTCGATCAGCCTCGGGCTTGCCGTCGACGCGTCGATCCACATGATCGCCCGCTTCCGCGAGGAGACCGAGCGCGGCATCTCGTGGAGGCCCGCGATCCTGCGCTCGGCGCGCGGCACGGGCCGCGCGATCGTCATCTCGTTCTCCACGCTGATGCTGGGCTTCGGCGTGCTCCTGATGAGCTCGTTCGTCCCGGTCCGCCGCTTCGGTGAGCTGATCGCCGTCTCGATGGCCCTCTCGCTCATCTCCACGCTGATCGTCCAGCCGGCGATGCTGCGGGTCGGCCTCAAGCGCCCGTCGCGCAAGCGCTGACGTCGTCGGCGCGCGCACTCGCGCCCGCGGCCGAGCCTCCGCGGCCATCCTCCACCACAGCGGTCTCCAGCCCCTCCTCAGCGGACGGCACCCGTACCGCCGGGACCCGTATCTCCCCCGGGATCCGACCCCTGGCATCCGTACTTCCGAACACCGGCACCCGTACTTCCGACCGCCGGGACCCGCACTTGCGGATCGGGGGACCCGTACTTCCGACCCCCGGCACCCGTAC
>JAEZBP010001071.1 GCA_023427125.1 Pseudomonadota bacterium
CTTCAGACAGGCGGCGCGGGCGTCGTCGGTGGCTCTCTCGCAGCTTCAGACAGGCGCCGCGGGCGGCGTCGGGGGGAGTCTGCGGCGGCGCACGGGTCAAGCCCCAGCCGCTCTGCATCTTCACGCCGCCGGGGTCAGCTCGCTCGGGGGGCGGAGGCGGCGCTCGGGGGGGTAGGGCGGGAACTCGCGGATCTTGCCGGCGCGCACCTGCGCTTGGATCGAGCGCCACCAGCGGGCCTCGAAGACCTCCGGGTAGCGCTCGCAGAGCGCTGTGCGCAGCTTCTCGGGCAGGCCCAAGAAGCGACGGAACTCTTCCGGGAAGACGTCGTGCGCGCCGACCGCGAACCACGGCTCGGCGCTCATCTCGTCCTCGTCGCGCTCGCTCTCGGGCAGATCGCGGAACGACATCGAGGTCAGCTCGGTGAGCTCGTCGTAGTCGTAGAGCGCGGCGCGGCCGTGCCTCGTGACGCCGAAGTTCTTCAGGAGGAGATCGCCGGGGAAGATGTTGCACGAGGCGAGATCGCGGATCGCCCGCGCGTACTCGCCGAGCGCCGCCACGGCGCGCTCGAAGGGGGCGCTGCGCGCGTAGATGTTGAGCGGCGTGAGCTTGCGCTGCACGTACGCCAGATCGATGTGCACCCGATCGCGATCGATGCGCACCGAGCGAGACGCGCTCGAGAGCAGCTCCTCGAGCAGCGCGGGCTCGAAGCGCTCGACCGGGAAGGCGAGGTGCTCGAACTCCTGCGCGTCGACGATCCGGCCCGCGCGATCGTGCGCGTAGATCCAGGCGTAGCGCTCGCGGACCTTCGCCGGCGAGAGATCCTTCTCCGGTGGGAACGAGTCGCGGATCACCTTGAGCACCAGCTCGAGGCCCGGCGTGGTGAAGACGATCATCGTCAGCCCCGGGATGCCGGGCGCGAAGCCGAAGCGCTCGCGGGTGTCGTCGAGGTGGTCGACGAGCGCGCGATAGAGCTCGGTCTTTCCCTGCTTGGGCTCGCCGATCGCGATGTAGAGGTCGGCGATCGGCTTCTTCGGGATCAGCGAGCGCAAGAAGCGCATGAGCTCGTAGGGGCGCTCGATGTCGACGTGGAAGTAGGTGCGCGTGAAGCTGAAGATCATGCTCACGTCGTTGCGATCGGTGAGCACCGCGTCGATGCGGGCGCCGCGCGGGCCGTGGCGGATCGTGAGCACGACAGGGACCACCGCGCCGGCCGGCAGCAGGAGGCGGCCGACGAGGTAGGCGGCCTTGCCCTGGAAGAAGAGCGGCCGGACGATCTCGAGGGTCACCGGAGAGCCCGCTCGGACCCGGGGAGCGATCGCCTCCTCGATGCGCGCGGCCACGAGCGCGGCGTCGCCCTCGCGATCGATCCACGTGACCGTGAGCGGGATGTCCTCGAGGCAGGCGTCGACGAGCTCGCGCACCGGCCGCTTGGCGTAGCGGCGGTAGATGGGCTTCTCGATGTCGCTCGGCGGGCCGTCGAAGTCGCTCGCGACGTACTCCATCAATGGGTCGACGCCGACGGTCGAGAAGAGGCGCCGGGTGACGGAGTTGAAGAAGGTCTCGGCGAGGTCCCAGTCCTGGCGCTGCGCGATGAGGCTCGAGTAGACGGCCTTGGCGCTGACCCACACGACGCGATCGGCGCAGCGGTCGCCGAGGAGGGCGCGGGTGGTGTTCTCCGCCTGGTCGACCGCGTCGCGATGGAGGCCGAGGCGGAGCGCGGAGTCGGCGCGCAGCTGCGCCCAATTGCGCGTCTCGAAGCTCTGACGCGCGCGCCGGGTCACCGCGAGGAAGGCGTCGCGGTAGTACCCGAACGCGACCGCGATCTCGCGGGCCACCGGATCGGCGAGGCGGCTCGGGGTCGGCGCGCGGGTGCTCACGGTGCCCGAGGGTAGCCGCCGTGGGGCGGGCGTCCATGAGACCGCTGTGCGATGATGAGAGCATGCCCGAGCGACAGGTACGGGAGCTGGCCGAGGAGCTCGGACGCAGGCTCGGGGACGAGGCGCTCGACTCCGATTCCAAGGCCGCGCTGGCCGAGCTGCACCGGCGGGTCGAGCGCGCGCTCGCCGGCGAGGACGAAGCCTCGGCCGATCATGCGCGCGGGCTCGTCGAGCGCTTCGAGGAGCGCCACCCGGATCTGACCGCCTTCGTCCAGCGCCTGGCCGACGCGCTGATGAACGCCGGCCTGTAGGATCAGCCGAGCGCCAGCGAACCCAGCGCGCGAGAGAGGGCGGCCTTCCACTCGGCGGCGCGCTCGGGCTCGAGCATGCACGCGAAGCTCACGAGCCCGCGCAGGTGGCCGGCGAAGTCGGGGTGCTGCTCGCGGTTCTGGCTGGCGAGGCCGTGGCGCGCGGCGTTGTGGAGGATGGCGCGCAGGCGGCGGCGCTCCTCGCGGCCGAGGGAGGGCTTCTCGTTGACGACGACGCCGGTGACCTCCTGCCGGCGGCCCTTCCCCATGACGCGCGTCTTGTCGGGGTGCTCGACGAAGCCCTCGTCGAGCAGGATCGAGCGCACGCTCTTGAGGAGCAGGCCGACCTTGCGTCTTGCACCTTCGCTCGCTGCGCTCCGGTCCTCACCGCTGAAGGTGAGGTCGTCGGCGTAGCGCGTGTACTCGAAGCCGTGGCGCGCCGCGAGGCCGCGCAGGCGCCGATCGAGGCGGCGGCAGATCGCGTTGGTGAGCGCGGGGCTCGTGCACGCGCCCTGGGGCAGCACCCGCTCGCCGAGCGCCACGCCCCACACCTTGCCGTCGAGCTCGGCGTGCGCGCGCGGCGGCTCGGTGGTGAGGAGCGCGAGGACGGTCGCGGCGTGCTCGGAGTAGCCGAGCTTGCCGAAGAGGCCCTTCACGCGGCGGAAGGTCAGCGTAGGGAAGAAGCCCGAGAGGTCGAGGTTCACGACGACCGCGCGCGCCACGTGGGGGAGCGCGTTGGTGAGGATCGAGCGGCGGCGCACGAAGCCGTGCGCGTCGGGCTCGGGCTCGAGCTTGTTCAGGATGTTCGCGAGCACCCACGCTTGCGCCTTGGCGAGCGCGGGCTTGGGCGCGCTGATCGCGCGGATGCCGCCGGTCTTCTTCGGGATGCCGTAGCGGTGGTAGTGGAGCAGCGCGGCGGCGCGCCGGTGGTAGGTGAGCCAGCGGAGCGCGGAGAGCTCGATGCCCATCGCCCGCGCGAGGTCGGCGCCGTCGTGGAGGACCGGCAGACCGCGTCGCTCGAGGAGCGCCGCGTCGCTCTGCTTGTCTTGGAGGCCGCCGCTCACACCGTCGCCGGCGTGGACGATGGTGAGGGCGCGCTCGGCCTTCCACTCTTCCCGGCGGGCCTTGGCCTTCGCCTCGCGCTCGGCCTTCGAGAGGGCGCGGCGCTTCTTGCTCTCGTGCCAGCGGCGCACGCGCTCTTGCGCGAGCGCCTTCTGCGGATCGGCGACCTTCGCCGACTGCTTGCGGAGCTCTGCGAGCTCCGCCTCGATCTCGGCGCGCTCCTCCTGCGCGGCCTTCGGCTCCTCGGGGACGGGCTCGTTGTCGGGCCAGAGGCCGACGTCGCGCAGGCGCCAGACGAGCTCGTGCTCGTCGAGCGTCTTCGTCACGAGGTCGTGGATCTTCTTCTTTTCCTCGTCAGCCATCGAACAGAACCAGAAACGACAATCGGAGATCAGGCGAAGGAGAGACGGCAGTCCGCCTACGAACATCCTCTGGACGTGACCGTTCCACTGAAGCGGCCCCGGCGCCCTCCGAAGCCCGCGGGCTCCGGAGGAGCCCACCCAGCTGCGGGCGGGAGGGCGCTGGGGCCGCGTGTGCCGAACGGGCCCGTGACGAATGCAGTGCACGTAGGCAAGCGCGGCGTAGCGCCGCACGGATGGCTAGGACGGCGTCCTGCCGACTCTCCTTCGCATGACCTCCTCTCGTTCATTCGAAACATCACTTCAATGAAGCTGCTTGAGCTTCTCCATGTGAGCGAGGCGCAGCGCGAGCATGTGCTCGCACGGGCCCTTGGTGAGGCCGTGCTTCTCTCCGACCGCGCAGGTGCAGCTGGCCTCGATGATCTGTCCGTCGTGATCGACCGCGACGAGGGGGCGGACGCGCTTGCCGTCGGCGCCCTTCGCGCTCCCGGAGAGCTTGTACCCCGTCTTGACCGGACGGCGGGCGATGATCCGTACGTCGCCGGCCTCGAAGATCTGCCGCGCGGCCTTGCCTTTCGGATCGCTCGCCTCGGTCGCCTGCTTCGCCACCGCCAGGGTCGCGCTCGCGTCGAAGGGCTCGAGGAAGAGGTCGCGGTGCCGATAGAGCCCGCTCGCGAGGTCCTTCATCGAGCGGCCCGCCCGGCAGAGGAGCGAGAGCGCGCTGCGCGCCTTCTCCACCGAGCCGCCGAGGTCGGCGGCGAGCTCCGTGTCCTTGCGATACTTGGCGGCCCGCAGCGCGTGGTAGGCCGCCGTCAGCTCGGCCGCGCTCACGTCGGTCTGCTGGTTCAGGACGTCGAGCTTGGTCGTGCCGCCGGTCCAGTCGTTGTCGGTCCAGCCGCTCAGGCCGAGCGTGAAGATCAGATCGCCGAGGTCGCAGACCCAGACGCTCGGCATGCCGGTGCCGGCCAGGTAGAGATCGATGCGCTCGCTCATCGGCAGGACGCGCTCGAGCACCCGCAGCCGATCGCGGCCCCACGTGCGGATCGTCGTCTCCTTGTCGCCCTCGTAGACGCTCGCCGGCGAGAGCACGATCGCGTGGTTCCACGGCTCGAAGACGAGGCGCGCGGGCTTGCCGGGCGTGAGCTCCCAGCGGAGCGCGCGCGGCGAGCTCTTCGCGCGGTGGCGCCGCAGGAAGCGCACGATGTTGAAGACGTCGATCGGCAACAGCCGCAGCCGCGTGAGCCCCATGCTCATCAGCGCGTTGACCTGCAGGAAGCCCTGAAGCCAGCTGTCGGGCAGGTCGATCTTCTTCTCCTTCACGCTCGCGCCGCCCGCGTGCTCGACGGTGAAGCCGCTCGGGTCGATCGTGAAGCGGGTCGCGCGGTAGCTGCGCATCCGATCGAGCTCGGCGTGGAGGCCGAGGCCGAAGTCCACGTTGGTCGTGCCGTGCTCGGCCGCGTCGATGCGCCCGAAGAGATCGTGGCGCGCGCTCAGCCGCGCGTAGCTCGACTCGTCCTTGCTGAACGCCTCGAACGCGAGCTCGTCGGGGTGCACGGTGATGACGGGATCGAGGATCGTCTCGAGCTCGTACTGGTTCTCGTAGAGGTAGTCGACGTAGCGGCGGCGCGCGTCGTGGTAGGGCTTCTTCAGCGTGTTGCGCGCGCTGTTCAGCTCGGAGAGCCGCGCCTCGAGCTCCTCGATGCGCGCTTGCACCTTCGGGCCGGCCTGGAGCAGCGAGTCGAGGAACTTCGCGTCCTGCGCCTCGAGCCACGCGCGGAACGCGACGCGATCCTTCGCGTGGTACTTGTGGTCGCTGACGACCACGTCGTAGAGCGCGCCGAGCGCCTCGCGGAAGACGAGCGGGCGGGCGAGCTCGCCGTCGAAGTAGGTCGCCTCGCGCAGCTGGTTGGTCGCGAACGCGACGCGCGAGCTGCCGAGGCCGCTCACGATGCCGCTCTGGCC
>JAEZBP010001140.1 GCA_023427125.1 Pseudomonadota bacterium
GAAGTACGAGGGCTGGGCCACGGAGGACCGCGCGCGCGCGCTCGAGCGCGACGCGGCGCTCGGGGAGGTCGAGTGGCTGCAGCAGCTCCGGAGCGCGCTGAACGTGGAGCCGGATCTGCCGGAGGCCCACGAGCGGCTGGCCGACTACTACCGCGAGCGGCTGCTGCGGGCGGAGGCGCTGCGCGACGCCGACGGAGCGGCGCAGTGCGAGGTGCTCCTGCGCGCGCACGATCGCGGCAAGCACGCGGTCTTCTTGGCGGGGACGGGCGCGGTGACGCTGCGGACCGATCCGCCCGGCGCGAAGGTGACGCTGTACCGCTACGTCGAGGAGCACCGCCGCCTGGTGCCGAGGCTCGTGCGCGAGCTCGGCAGGACGCCGATCGTGGCCGCGGAGCTCCCGCACGGGAGCTACCTCTTGATCGCCGAGCTCGAGGGCCGCCCACCCGTCCGCTACCCGGTGCTGATCGAGCGCGGCGCGCACTGGGACGGCGTCCCGCCCGGCGAGCGCGACGCGTACGCGATCCCGATCCCGACCGCCGAGGAGCTAGGCGACGACCTCGTCTACGTCCCGGCCGGCTGGTTCTGGAGCGGCGGCGATCCGCAGGCGGTCGAGAGCCTGCCGCGCCGCAAGATCTGGGTCGATGGCCTGGTGGCTGCTCGTCACCCGGTGACCAACTCAGAGTACATCGAGTTCCTCAACGCACTGGTCGACGCCGGCCAAGGAGACGACGCCGTGCGTCATGCACCGCGGGCGCCCCCGGGAACCCACACCGAGGACGCGGATCGAATGGCGCTTGACCGGGACGGGCGCGGTCACTTCATCCTCCGAATCGATGAGAACGGCATAGCTTGGCAGCCGAGCTGGCCTGTCGCTCTCGTCGATTGGCACGGCGCGAACGCGTATGGTCGGTGGTCGGCACGCGCGAGTCGGGAGTATCGCCTGCCCGATGAGCTGGAATGGGAGAAGCTCGCGCGCGGGGTCGACGCTCGCTGGTTTGCCTGCGGCAACCACACCGATCCCTCGTGGGCCAGGATCATCGGCGGCGATGACGTGCCGGGTCGGGTGTCGGTGGACGAGTTCCCGATCGACGAGAGCCCCTACGGCGTTCGCGGCACGATGGGAAACGTGCGCGAGTGGTGCATCAACGAGTGGCGCGCCGAGGGACCCACCGTGATCGGAGGCCGACTTCGAGTCGAGGCCCCCTCCAGGACATCGACGGCGCTTCGAGCGGCCCGAGGCGGCGCGTGGCAGTCGGTGATCGATCTGGCCCGGAGCGCGGCGCGGTTCGCCGCGGAGCCGCACCATCGCTTCGCGGTCCTCGGGTTCCGGTTGGTCGGTTCCTACTCGTAACGATCAGCTGGGGTCGCGGCCGCACCAGTACCAGCCCTTCGTGGACGGATACCCCGGGTCACTGCTCGTGATGCCGGTCAGCTTGGCCTCGATCCCGACCTGGATCACCGGCGGGCTCTGCGCGTCACCGCCGAACACGCTCGCGAGGCCTTGGATCGTCGTGTAGAAGGTCGGCATGAGCTGAGGCGTGCCGATCGGCATCTGGAACGAGACCTTCTCGTAGAGCTGGGTGTACTGCCCCTGGCCGCCCGAGATGTCAGTCAAGGTGTAGATGAGCGGGTCGTCTCCGAGGGGCGCGCCCCCGACCCAGCTGGGCACCATCGCGACTGCGCCGAAATTGGTCTCGTTCTTTCGCACCGCTCCGATCGCGTCGATCAAGCCCTTGTCGTTCGGCGCGGCCATCGCCTCGAGCGTCAGGAAGAAGGTCGGGTTCGCGGCGCCACCGCTCGAGCTCGCGCCGGCGTACCAGGTCTCGGTGCCCGCCAGGTAGTTCCAGTTGGCGATCGGCTGGGCGTTGGGCCCGCGCACCACCACGTGGCCGGTGTAGGTCGGGCTGTCGATCAGCGCGCGCCAGCTATAGAGGCCGGCCTGGATTGTGTTCACCGGAACCTGCTTCTCGACCGATCCAGACATGTCGTTCTCCTCCCTGTTGGTGACCGGATCGTCTCACGTCTCGAGCCGCACGGGAAGAACATTTCCGTGATGGTGTGCGAGCCGAACTCTCCTCGCCCCGGAGCCGTGACCGGGTAGCCCGCTGATGCTCGTGGCGGGCTACTCGGTCGCGAGCTCGGCGCCGTGCTCAGCTCGGATCGCGTCCAAACCAGTACCAGTCCTGGTCGGGGTAGCCGGGGTCGCTGCTGCCGATGCCCGTGAACTTCGCCTCCATGCCCACCTGGAGCAACGGAGGGCTCTGCGCGGTGCCGCCAAACACGCTGTAGAGCCAAGACTTGCTCGTGTAGAAGGTCGGCAGCACTTGGGGCGACCCGATGGGCATCTGCAGCGAGACGTTCTCGTAGAGCGACGTGTACGTCCCCGAGCCACCCGACACATCGGTCAGCGTATAGATGAGCGGCTCATCCCCGAGCGCTGCCCCTTCTTCCCAGTCCGGCACCGAAGACGCCCTGTTGCCGACACCGAGACTGAAACCGACCCGAGCCTGAGACCGACATCGAATTGAGACCCACACCGACACCAAGAGTGAGGCCGACACCGCGACACCAAGGCCGACACCAAGCCCGACACCGCGACATCAAGGCCGACCGACACCGAGCCGCCAGGAACAGGCGGGCGGCGGAGCCAGTCATGCCACGTGCGCGCCGTTCTTCGGGCGCCGCGCGCACGCGCGGCGTCCGGAGAGCGGCGTGCACGCGGCGGGGCCCCGCGACAATGAACCCCCC
>JAEZBP010000015.1 GCA_023427125.1 Pseudomonadota bacterium
GGGCGGCACCGACGCCACCCGCGCCCTGCGCCTGCGGCTCGGGAGCGAGCGCGACGTCGTGGTGCGCGAGTCGATCCAGCGCGCGCTCCGCGCTCAGTAGCCACAACCTCAGTCGCTACGCGCTCAGCAGATCGCGGAGCGCCGGCTCGAGCTCGGGGAAGCGGAACACGAAGCCCTGATCGAGCGCGCGGCGAGGCACGACCCGCCGGCTCGCGAGCACCTCGCGACCGAAGTCGCCGAGCGCGAGCTCGAGCGCGACGCCGGGCATGGGGAGGAGCGCAGGTCGATGGAGCACTCGCCCGAGCGTCTTCGCGAACTCCCTCTGCGTGACCGGCGAGGGCGCCGTCGCGTTGAAGGCGCCCGACCACCCGGAGGTGATCGCCGCGCGCATCATCCCGACCACGTCGTCGACGTGGATCCACGGCCACCACTGCCGCCCCGAGCCGAGCCTGCCGCCGAGGCCCGCCTTGAACGCCGGCAGCATCGCGGCGAGGGTGCCGCCTTCCTCGCCCATCACGAGGCCGATCCGCATGCGCGCGACGCGCACGCCGAGCTCCTCGGCCCGCTGGGCCTCGCGCTCCCAGCCGCGGCACACGTCCGCGAGGAAGCCCTCGCCGGGCGGATCGTCCTCGGCGATCGCCCGATCCGGCGAGACACCGTAGTAACCGACCGCGCTCGCGCACACGAGCACCTCGGGGCGTCGCTCGCGCATCGCCTCGACCAACGCGCGCGTCGTGTCGACGCGGCTCGAGTGGATGCGGTCCCGCTTGGCCGCGGTCCAGAGCCCCGCGACCGGCTCGCCGGCGAGGTGAACGACGGCGTCGAAGCCCGCGAGATCGAGCCCGCTCCAGCGCTGAACGCCGCGCAGGAACGGCGCCCTCTGGCGAGCGCGAGCGGCGTCCCGCGCGACGCCATGGACCTCCCAGCCCTCCGCGTCGAGCGCGGCGCCGAGACGCATCCCGACGAAGCCTGTCACGCCGGTGATCAGCGCGCGCATGGGGCTCGCTCTACGCAGCCTCGCGACGGAGGCCGACCGGCAGCGAGGTGTGGTCGAGCGAGGCAGCGCGCCCGCGCGGGGTGCCGTAGCTCAGCGTGTCGATCGCAGCGAGCCGACCTCCCTCGAAGACGAGCTCGCGCATGAACCGGGTGGGGCCGAAGTCGTAGACCCAGATGGTCTGCGTCACCGAGACGGTGACCGTGTCGCTGACGACGACGCCGGGGGAGATGTACCGCGCGACCTGCTGCGTGCGATGCACGACGCGCTCGGAGACCGTCGCCGGATCGCCGCAGAGGTCCTGCACGCGGACCATCGGATCGCCCACGTCGACGAGGCGGTTTCGGCAGCTCAGCGCGTGGGCGCTCGAGGCGTCCCAGGCGAGAGCGACGGCGAGGAGGGCGAGCGCGATGACGATGCGGTGCATGGCGGGCTCCAGGCGAGGGGACAGCTGCAGCGTAGCAGCCTCTGTCAGAGGTGGAACTGGACGCCGCCCTCGAGGACGTAGCGGATCGCGTGATCGGCCCAGGGGTCTCGCTCGAGGAGGCTCACCCCGTCCCCGAACGCAAACTCGAACTCCAGCGGGCGGAGGTAGATCGCCAGCCGATCGCCGGCGATCAGCGCGCGCAAGAGGAGCGAGAAGCTGAAGTGGAAGTACGCGTCGCTGGCGCAGAGGTCGTCGTAGCAGCCGGCGACGGCGACGCCGACCGTCCCCGAGGGGCCGAGCTGGAACGCGAGATCGTCGCTGCGGAAGAGGTTCCACAGATAGCCGGCGCGGGGCGCGAACGTCAGCACGAAGACGTCGTCGCTGAACGACTGCGAGGGCGCGAACGAGAGGAAGAAGCCCTCGGGCCGGCCATCGAAGTAGTAGCCGATCTCCTCCTCGAGCCGGACCTGGGTCGGCCAGTCGTCGATGCGGACCGCCGGCCCGAGGCCGGCACCCACGTAGAAGCCTCCCTGCGCAGCCGCGACCGAGGGCGCGAGCAGGAGCATGCCGATCACCGTCAGGGATGCGCGCTTCATGCTCGCGATCATACGCGAGCAACCTCCTTCGCGAGCAACGAGGCGCGCGGGCCGCCGATGAGGAACGCGGCTCTCGACGGAGGTCTGAAAGTATGTACAGTGGGCCGCGTTCGATGGGTGATGCGAGGGAGACACGGCTCGAGGAGCGCTTCGGGCTCTCTGCGTTCCGGCCGTGGCAGCGCGAGGCGATCGACGAGCTGCTCGACGGGAGCGGGCGGGTGCTCGCGATCGCGCCGACCGGCGGCGGAAAGTCGCTCTGCTACCAGTTCCCCGCGACCGAGCTCGGCGGCACCACGATCGTGGTCTCACCGCTGATCGCGCTGATGGAAGATCAGGTGAGGAGCCTGACCGCGCGGGGCATCGCGGCGACCTACATCGCGTCGAACCTCGGGGAGGCGGAGCGGCGCGCGCGCTCGCGAGGCCTGCGCGAAGGCCAGTATCGGCTGGCGTACGTCGCGCCCGAGCGGCTCGCGCACGCGTCGGTGGTCGAGAGCCTGCGCGCGCTCCGCCCTCCGCTCGTCGCGATCGACGAGGCGCACTGCATCTCGCAGTGGGGCCACGACTTCCGCCCCGACTACCTCCGCCTCGGCGAGGTGCTCGCCGAGCTCGCGCCGCCGCGCGTCATCGCCTGCACCGCCACCGCGACGCCGCTCGTGCGCGACGAGATCCTGGAGCGGCTGCGGCTCGGCCCGGGCACGCGCTCGATCCTGCGGGGCTTCGCGCGGCCGAACCTGCACCTCGCGGCCGAGGAGGTCGACGGAGGAAAGGGCCGCACCAAGGTCGTGATCGCCACGCTGAAGGACGCGCTCGGCACGCCCGGCGCGCCCCAGGGGGCCGCGATCGTGTACGCGCCGACCCGGAAGCAGACCGAGCAGCTCGGCGCGGCGATCAGCCGGCAAGGCTGGAAGACGCGCGTGTACCACGCGGGCCTCGACGCGAAGGATCGCATGCGCGTCAGCCACGCGTTCGCGGACGCGGGCGTCGACGTGGTGGTCGCGACGAACGCGTTCGGGATGGGCATCGACCGGCCGGACATCCGCACCGTCGTTCACTTCGGCGCGCCGGGATCGATCGAGGCCTACTACCAAGAGGTCGGCCGCGCCGGGCGCGACGGCAAGCCGGCCTACGGCCTCTTGATCACCGGCGCGGCGGACATCGGCCTGCGCCGGCGCCTGGTCGAGCTCGGGGGGCGCGACGGCGCGCGCCCGCCGCAGGAGCTCATCGATCGCCAGTGGAGCCTGTTTCGCGATCTGATGCGCTACGTCGAGGCCGGCAGCTGCCGGCACGACTTCATCCTGCGCTACTTCGGTGACGACCACGAGACGCTCGGCGGATGCGGGCACTGCGACGTCTGCGAGCGGCTCGAGCAGAGCGGCGGCGAAGAGCGCGCGGTCAGCGACGAGGACGCGATCGTGGTGCGCAAGGCGCTGAGCGCGGTGGCGCGGACCCGGCGGCGGGCGGGCCTCGGTGCGGTCGCCGAGATGCTGCAGGGAGACAGCGGCCCGCGCGTGAAGCGCCTCGGGCTCGACCGGCTGAGCACCCACGGGCTGCTCTCGGCGCAGCCGATGCCGTGGATCCAGGCGCTGCTGCGGCGGCTCGTCACGGCCGGGCTCGTCGACGTGACGCCCACGCAGTTCCCCGTGCCCTTCCTGACGCGCGCCGGCGCGCAGGCGATGAAGGGGGAGGCGCCGATCCGCGTGCTCCTGCCGCCGCAGGACCGCGGCGCGCCGAAGGCGAAGCGAGCGAGCCCCTCGGCGTCGCAGAAGCCCGCGCGCGAGCCTCCGGCGAACATGGACGCGAGCCTCTTCGACCGACTGCGGGCCGAGCGTCTCGCCATCGCGAAGGAGCAGGGCGTGCCGGCCTACGTCGTCTGCCACGATCGCACGCTGATGGAGATCGCCGCCGACAAGCCGGGCGACAAGCACGCGCTCGCGAAGGTCGCGGGCATGGGCCCGGCGCGCATCGAGTCGTACGGCGATCGTCTCCTCGCGGTGGTGAGCGCTCCTACTTGAGCTCGCGCTTCAGGATCTTGCCGGTCGGGCCCTTCGGGAGCGCGTCGACGATCTCGACGATGCGCGGGTACTTGTACGCCGCGAGCTTCTCCTTGCAGTACGCGATGATGTCGTCCGGCGTCGCGGTCCTTCCTTCCTTGAAGGCGAGCACCGCCTTGACCTCCTCGCCGTGGCTCTCGTGCGGGACGCCGATGACCGCGGCCTCCGCGACCGCCGGGTGGCCGTAGAGCACCTCCTCGATCTCACGCGGGTACACGTTGAAGCCGCCGCGGATGATCATGTCCTTCTTGCGGTCGACGATGAAGTAGTAGTCGTCCGCGTCGCGGACGCCGATGTCGCCGGTGTGGAACCAGCCGCCCTTGAAGGCCTCCTCGTTCGCCTCGGGCTTCTTGTAGTAGCCCTTCATCACGTTGTGGCCCTTGATGCAGATCTCGCCGGGGTCGCCGAGCTTCTCGACGGTGTTGTCCTCGGCGTCGACGAGCTTGAACTCCACGCCCCAGATCGGAGCGCCGATCGAGCCGGCCTTCTTCGGGCGGTCGAGCACGTTGAAGGAGGCCACCGGCGAGGTCTCGCTGAGGCCGTAGCCCTCGAGGATGTTCACGCCGTACTTCTCGTCGAAGGCCTTCATCACCTCGACCGGCATCGCGGCGCCGCCGCTGATGCAGTGCTCGAGCTTCAGCTGGTACTGGCTGGCCTCGGGATAGTGGAGGAGCGCGAAGTACATGGTCGGCACGCCCGCGAAGAGGGTGACGCCGTGCTTCTGCATCAGCTCGAGCGCCGCCTTCGGCTCGAAGCGCGGCAGCAAGACCACCGTCCCTCCGCTCCCGAGCACCGCGTTCTGGATCGCGGTCTGACCAAAGCTGTGGAAGAGCGGCAGTGTGCCGAGCGCCACCGTATCGCCGCTCATCGGGATGAGGAAGCGGCGCACGTAGAGCGCGTTGAAGAACATGTTGAACTGCGTGAGCTCCGCGCCCTTCGGCCGGCCGGTCGTCCCCGACGTGTAGAGGATCACCGCCGTGTCGTCGGGCATCGTGTCCGGCAGATCCGCGAGCGGCGTCCCCATGCCGATCAACGCGGTCATGTTGTGAGCGCCGGCGGGCGCGCTCACGTCCGTGCGATCGGCCTTCGCCACGATGAGGTGCTTGCAGCTCGAGACGCGCGAGAAGGCGACCTTCGCCTGCTCGAGGAAGCCCTCCCACACGACGAGGGCCACCGCGTCCGAGTCCTCGAGGTGGTAGGCGATCTCGTCGGCGGTCAGCAGCACGTTGAGCGGCACGACCGCGCCGCCCGCGTAGTGCGTGCCGAAGTAGGCGATGGTGAAGTGCGGCACGTTCGGCAGGAGCAGCGCGACGTGCTTGCCCGGCGCGACACCGAGGCTCTTGAGCGAGCCGCCGAAGCGCTGGGCGAACGCGTGGAGCTCGCCGTAGCTGAGCGTGATGTCGTTGAGGACGATCGCGGGCTTGGCCGGGTTGGCCTTGGCAGACTCGCGGAGCAGCGTGGCGACGTTCAGCATCGTCTTCCCCTGTCGAGGTGGAGAGGTCGTTGGAGAGGGGAGTATCTCGAAGAGCGCCGCTCGTGTTAAGTGGGCTCTCGATGAGGCACTCGAGCGCCGCATGGATAGGCTTGCTGCTCGCCGCGTGCGCGCCCCGCGCGGCGATGCGCGACGAACCTCGGCAAGCGCCGGCGCCGGCTCGCTCGGCGGACGCGACGCGGACGACCGTGGAGTGGCCGGAGCACCTCCTCGCCGGCGGGGAGGAGCCGGTCCTCTTCCGGCGCAGCCGGGGCGCGCTGGCGTTCGCGTGGGTCACGCCCGGGGTCGAGCTGAGCCCGCGCGGCGCTCCCC
>JAEZBP010000065.1 GCA_023427125.1 Pseudomonadota bacterium
GCCGCCGCGAGCGCCGCGCTCACCATCGCCCGCTCGCTCGAGCCGGACGCGCTCCGTCGCCGCGAGGTCGACCCGGCGAGCCTCTCGGCCGCGCGGGCCCTCTTCGCGGCGCTCTCCACGGAGCAGCGCGCGCGCGCCGATCTCCGCGCCGTCGCCGCCATGATCGCCTCTCTCCTCGAGCAGCTCGGAGGTTGAGCCTCAACGAGGCGCAGCCTCGCGCGCCTGGGCCAGCGCCGCGAGCTCCTCGATCGACAGCGTCTCCCCGCGACGCGAGCCGTCGATGCCGGCCACCTCGAGCGCGGCCTCGGCGCCGAGGCGCTTGAGCGCGTTCCGGAGCGTCTTGCGCCGCATGCCGAACGCCGCGTGCACGACCTCCCGGAACGACTCCGTCTCCTCGGCCCGCGGTGTCCGAAGAGGGACCAGCCGCACGACCGCGCTCTCCACCTTGGGCGGCGGGAAGAACGCGCCGGCCGGCACCTTGAGGACCGGCTCGACGGTAAACGAAGCTTGCGTGAACACAGTCAGCACGCCGTAGGCCTTGGTGCCCGGCTCCGCGAGCAGCCGATCCCTCACCTCGCGCTGCACCATGACCACCGCGCGGCTGACCGCGCCGCGCTGCTCGGTCAGGTTGCGCAGGATCGCTCCCGTGACTGCGTAGGGGAGGTTGCCGCACAGCGCGAGCGGCCCGTGCTCGCGCGCCAGGGCCGCGAGGTCGGCGCTCGCGGCATCACCCTCGATCACCCGAAGCCTCGAGATCGATCCGAGCTCACGCCCGAGCACCTCGAGCATGTCGCGGTCGCGCTCGATCGCGAGCACGTTCGCGCCGGCGCGCAGGAGCGCGGCGGTCAGCGTGCCGAGCCCCGGGCCGAGCTCGACCGTCAGCTCGTCCGGGCGCGGCGCGAGCGCCTCCACGATCCGCTCGACGGCCGAGCGCGCGACCAGGAAGTTCTGGCTGAACGCGCGCTTGGGCGCGAGCCCGTGCCGCCGCATGACGCGCCGGGGGTCCTCCCATGCCGGCACCTGCGGGTCGACCACCTCGTCGTCGGGGCTCACGCCGCCCGCCGCATCGCGCCTCCGGCCTTCGCGAGCACGAGGCCCGGCCGGTCCGCGCCCGTCGCACGGAGGATCGGCACCCCGAGCGGCGCCAGCATCGCCCGAGCCTCCTCGACCCGCCGGTGCTCGGCGCGCGCGTAGACCGTGAAGACGTCCCGCTCCACCGCGCTCTCCGGCTCGCGCGCGAACGTGGTTCCGTCCGGCACGACGAAGGACACCGCGTGCCCGTGCAGGCGCAGCAGCTTCGCCGCCGCGCAGAGCTCGTCGGGCGCGCCGACTCCGTCGAGGTCGGTGATCACGACGACCGACATCGGCGTCCGGCTGCGGCCGCCCGCCTCCCGCAGCGCGGCCGCGAGCCCCGGCCCCTTCGCCCCGTCACGCGGGTCGGGCCGGTAGGGGAGGGGGATCCCGCGGACCCGACAGAAGCGGCGCAGGAGCGCGCCCGCGGGGCTGCTCGCGCGGACCTTCTCGCGATCGGCGACGTCGGCGAGCGCGGCCTCCACGTGGCGGACGAGCATCGGCACGTTCCAGCCCTTGCTCCGGCTGAAGTCGACGCCGTCCTGCTGGCGCACGTAGCGGCCCACGACGGCCGCCACCTCGTCGTCGTCGATCTCGGTCAGGTCCTCGTCCACCGCCTCGGTCGCGTCGAGCAGCGCCTCGAAGACCTTCAGCATCTGCGGCCGCCCGTCGTTCGGCGTCACGTGTCCCAAGAGGCGCCCGTCGACCGTGAGCAGGCCGATGCGATCGCCCGCGTCGAGCGTCCGGCGCGCCTCGGCGGCGGCGGCCTCCACCGCGAAGTCGAGCTTGCGCTTGCCCGGCTCGCCGCCGCGCATCGTGCCGCTCACGTCGACGATCACGTAGCGGGTCTCCTGCACCTCTTGCTCGACCTCGCGCACCATCATCCGCCCGATGCGCGCGCTCGCCTTCCACGCGATCGACTTGAAGGGATCACCCGGCCGGAGCTCTCGCAGCTCTCGCAGCTCGGTGCCGCTCCCCGCCGGGCGCATCAGGCTCGCCCCGCTCCGCTCGACCGGCAGCCCGGTCCCGTTGCGCGGCGCGGCGCGGGTGCGCAGCGCCGCGCGAGGCCGGCCCGTGATCACGCGCGGGGTCGGGAAGGAGAGCGGCACCTCGAAGAGCCCGAGCGGCCCTGGCAGCGTCACGGCGAGCCCGTGCAGGACCACGCGGCCGGCCGCCGGCGCGACCAGCCGGAACGAGAAGTCGGTGCGCGCGTTGGGGTGGAGCGCGAGGACCTCGGGCTCGCCGCCGGCGAGCTCGGCGCCTCCCGGGACGATCGGCGTCAGCTCGCGCAGCGCGAGCCGCATCGCGCCGCGGTGACGGAGGAAGCAGCGCACGTCGAAGGGCTTGCCGGGCACCACCGCGCCTCCCCCCGAGCCGGGCTCCGCGTGCGCGAGCCACCACGCGAACTCGAGCCGATGCCGCCGCACCCGCCGGCCGAGGGGCATCGTCATCGCCAGGCACAACGAGACGCCGACGAGGATCCCGCCGCCGAGGATCACCGACGGCCACGACGCGCTCAGCACGCCGATCAGCACCATCGCCAGCCCGCCGGCCAGCGTCGCGAACGCGGTGGTCGTCGGGATCGGCAGCAAGGGTCAGCGACCCTCGCGGCGGTGCGGGACCGAGTCGAGCGCCTGCTTGACGATGCTCTCGTGCTGCGCGCCCTCCATCTCGGCCTCGGGCGTGAGCACCAGGCGATGCGCGAGCACCGGCACCGCGAGGCGCTTCACGTCGTCGGGCAGCACGAACGAGCGGCCGAGCACGAGCGCGCGCGCCCGCGCCGCCCGGACCAGCGCGAGCGAGGCGCGCGGCGAGGCGCCGAGGAAGAGCCGCGCGTGCTCGCGGGTGAACGCGGCGAGGCGCACGACATAGTCGAGGATGGCGTCCTCCACGTGCACGCGATCGACGAGGTGCTGCATCGTGAGGATCTGCTCGGGCTCGAGCACCCTGCGCGGGCGCGGCGAGCCGTCGGTGAAGCGCCGGAGGATGCCCTTCTCGTCGGCCGCGGTCGGGTAGCCGATGAAGAGGCGCACCAGGAAGCGATCGATCTGCGCCTCCGGCAGCGGGTAGGTCCCGGCCTGCTCCACCGGGTTCTGCGTGGCGAGCACGATGAACGGGGAGGGGAGGGGGCGGGTGTCGCCCTCGATCGTGACCTGCTGCTCCTGCATCGCCTCGAGGAGCGCGCTCTGGGTCTTGGCCGGGGCGCGGTTGATCTCGTCGCCGAGCACCACGTTCGCGAAGATCGGGCCCTCGCGCAGCTGGAAGACGCCCTCCTTCGGCGAGAGCACGTACGTGCCGGTGATGTCGGCCGGGAGCAGATCGGGAGTGAACTGCACGCGCGAGAAGCGACACCCGAGCGTCGACGCGAACGCCTTGCAGAGGGTGGTCTTCGCGACGCCCGGCACCCCCTCGAGGAGCGCGTGGCCACGCGCGAGCAGGGCGACGAGGAGCAGCTCGGGGACCTCCCGAGGGCCCACGAAGACGCGCGAGACCTCGTCCATGACCACCGTGCACTGGGCGGCGACGCTCGCCAGCGTCTCGGCCTCGATGTCCTGCGCGCTCACGCCTCGCCTCCGAGCCGGCCGAGCAGGCGCTCGCCCGTGGCCACCAGCGCCCGGAAGCGCGCGGGCTTGACCCTCGGCGGACCGCTCGCTCGATCCATCTGCTCGCGCAGGCCATCGAGCGTCAGGAGGAGCTCTCGCATCGCGTTCACGTCGTCGTCTCTCATTCCTCGTGCTCGCATGGCGCCGAGCACGTCGCGGAGGAGGGTCTTCCCGCTCAGGGAGAGCCGGCGCAGGATCTCCGCCTCCAGCTCGAGCTTGTAGACCATGAGCGGCTGGAAGAGGTCCCCCGGATGACGGGCGAAGAACAGGACGCGCCCGACGAACCCGCCTTGGGCCGGCGCCCTCGCGAACATGCGCTCCGACCGATAGGGCGAGCGCCGAGGGAGCGCGCCGAGCGAGAAGAGGACAGCGATCGCAGCGAGCGCGATGCTCGCGATCCGCAGGGCGAGCGGCGGCAGCTCGAGCGACGCGGCGCTCTCGAGCGAGGCGCGCAGGTCGTGGAGCGGTCGATCGGCGCCGGGCTCGCCGAAGCGCCCGACGACGCGGGCGTCGGGGCCCACCACGAAGAGGCGCCCGCCGCGGGAGTCGTCGAGGTAGTCGACCAGGTTCTCCGCGAAAACGCGGTTGCCCCGCAGCTCGAGCATGTTGTCGATGAGCACGCTCGGATCGGAGAGGACGACCAAGCGCCCCGCGCCGACCGCGCCCGCGAGGACGAGCGCCTCACCCTCCGAGAGCTCGAAGATCGGCAGGAGCGCGCGGTGGTAGACCATCGCCGGGTGGTTCGACACCAGCGCGCGGACGCCGCTCGCGAGCCGATGCTGGCCGCGCGGGCGCGCGACGAGCAGCTCGGGGTTGCCGCGCAGGGCCATCGCGCGATCGGGGCGCGGTGCGCCCCGGCCGATCTGGCACGTCGCGAGGAGCGACTCCCCCGCGCCGAAGTCGTCGGCGAGGAGCACCCGGCCGCCCGACCGCAGGAACTCGGTCAGCTCGCGGCTCGGCAGCGGCTCCCGAGGATGGAGGATCACGATCGCGTCCTCGGGCGAGAGCGTGCCGATGTCGATCCGGTCGGGCGCGATGACCTCGCCGCTCCGCGCACGGGCGATCTGCATGAAGGTGGACACCGAGCTCCACCCGCCGCCCTCCATCGCGAAGTCGTCGTCTGCGCTCTGCGCATGTGCGCGGCCCGCGCCGGCGAGGGTCACCGCGACGAGGAGGATGGCCTTCGCGATCACACTGAGCCGCACGCCAGCGAGCATAGCAGCGTCGCGGGCGGGGCGATGCGTGAGGCGTGTTGGCACGACTTCGCGCTCGACCCCCGGAACACCGAGCAATTCGCGCTCGACCCGTCGTGCGCTCGAGCGCATCCGTGGCAGCGTCGTTGCGTTGTTCGAGGCGATGGCTACAGTTTCGTTGCCGTCTCCGAGAAGGGGTTGGCACACTCCCGGAAACCGGAACGCCCAACCACCTCTCGAACGCAAAGGAAGGAGCCGAGCCATGCTGCCTCCTTTCATCATCGACCAGATCCGACGGCGCGAAGAGCAGGAGCGAAGGCACGAGGCGCCCTCGGTCGAGCTTCCTCTGCCGACGCCCGTGCGGCACGAGCAGCGTCCGCGCGACGACGAGCCGCAGCGCGGCATCGTGGTCATCGACCTCGGGTGATCTTCAAGCGCGCGTGATGTCGGACCACGCGGCCGCGACCGCGCGGACGGAGAGGGGCGCGCCGTCGCCGAACGAGCCCGGCGTCTCCCGCGTGCGAAAGGCATAGAGCCGGGCGCCCGCGACGCCGACGATCTCACCGGTCACCTCGGCCGCGAGCTCCGAGACCAGGAACGCGCCGAGCGGCCCGACGAACTCCGGACCGAGCGAGTCCGGCGCGATCCCACGGAACAACGGGAGCTCCTCGGTGGTGCGCGTGCGCGCGGTGGGCGCGATCGCGTTGACGCGCACCCGATGCTTGCGCAGCTCGATGGCCGCCGAGCGCACGAGGCCCGTGACCGCCGCGCCGGTCGCGCCGAGCGCGGACTGACGCAGCGCGCCGAAGAAGGCGACCGGCGCGGTGTGGAGCACGATCGATCCGCCCTCGCCGCGGTCGATCATCGCGCGCGCGGCGATCCGCGTGAGCGCGAAGGGGCCGCGCACGTGGACGTCGATCATCCGCTCGAGGAGCGCGTCGTCCATCTTCAGCACCGTGCGATCCGCGATCGTCCCCGCGGCTGCGAGGAGCCCGTCGAGGCGGCCGAAGGTCGCGAGCGCTCGCTCGATCACCCGTGTCGCGCCGTCGACGCCAGCGACGTCGGTGCCGTCGGCGATCGCCTCACCACCGGCGGCGCGGATCGTGTCGGCGACAGCGGCGGCGACCGACGGATCCTCTCCGCGGCCGTACACGTCGCAGCCGAGATCGTTCACGAGCACGCGCGCGCCTTCCGCGGCGCACGTCAGCGCGTGGGCGCGCCCGATCCCGCGACCGCCGCCGATCACCACGATCGCCTTACCCTCGAGCGTGCCGCTCATCGTGTTCCTCCTGCGCTCATGGGTCTCTCCGTGTCCATGCACCACCTCGATTCCTGGGGCCCGCCGGCCTCGCGCACACGAGCGCCACTTGCGGCTGGCCTAGAGCGCGCGGTCGGGTGTACTAGTGGTCTCCGACCATGAGAGGGGCTCGACTCGCCAGCTACGACCTCGTGCGCAAGATCGCCGCCGGCGGCATGGCGGAGATCTTCCTCGCGCGCCAGTGGGGGGAGGGCGGCTTCTTCCGCGACGTGGTGATCAAGCGGCTCTTTCCGCACCTCGCCGAGAACGAGCGCCAGCTCCGCATGTTCCAGGACGAGGCGCGCCTGCTCTCGCAGCTGTCGCACCCCAACATCCCCCAGGTCTACGACGTCGGCATCGACGATGGCTACTGGTACATCGCGATGGAGTTCGTCGACGGGCTGACCGTCGCCGATCTCTGGCGCCTCGGCGCGAAGTCCGGGCAGGTCATGCCGATGAACGTGGCCCTCGCCGTGGTGGTGCAGGCGTGCGACGCGCTCCATCACGCGCACGAGCGCAAGGACCGCGCGGGGCATGCGCTGCGGATCGTCCATCGCGACGTGACCCCCCACAACGTCATGCTGACGCGCGACGGAGTGGCGAAGCTGATGGACTTCGGGGTGGCGGCGACCTCCGCCCGCAAGGACACCGAGGCCGGCGCCGTGCGGGGCACGTTCTCGTACATGGCGCCCGAGCAGGTGAGGGGCAGGCCGCTCGACAAGCGCGCCGACGTGTTCGCGCTCGGGGTGATGCTCTACGAGCTGACCACCGGGACGCGACTCTTCCGGGGCACCGACGTGCAGATCATGACGCAGGTCGTGGAGCAGGACGCGCCGCCTCCCTCGGAGCGGGTGCCGGGCTACCCCGAGGATCTCGAGGAGATCGTGCTCGCGGCGCTCGCGCGCGATCGCGGCGCCCGCTTGCCGAGCGCGCAGCACCTCGCGGGCTATCTGGAAGAGCTCGCGACGCGGCACGCGCTCTTGATCGGCCCGCGGGCGGTCGCGCGCTACTTCGCGAGCGTCGCGCCGGCCGAGCCGATCCACGAGGAGGCGCTCGGCATGGTCGAGATCGCGCCCCGACTCGAGCTGGTGCCCGACTCGGAGGCACGACGCATCTGGGGCCCCTCCGAGGAGCAGCCGCTGCCCGAGATCGACGAGAAGGAAGTCCTCGACGATCTGCAGCTCCTCAGCGGCGACGACGGCTACACGTTCGGCGACGAGCTCGAGCCGATCGATCTCGTCGAGGCGGTCGACGAGCTCGAGGGCCTCGCGCACCCCGAGCCCGACGCCGCTCTCGACTCGAGCGCGCTGGTGCTCGACGGCTTCGTCGAGGACGGTGGGCAGAGGCCGGTGGTGCTCCTCGACGAGCGCGTGCGCAAGGATCCGACCGGGCGCAACCGCACAGATCCGACCGGGCGCAACCGCACCCAGGGCGGCGACTACGTCGACGAGCTCGAGCGCCGCCTCGCCGGCGACGGCGACGAGTAGCCGGGTCCTCGTCAGCGGTCTCGGACCCGCCTCACGGAGCGGGCGGGCGGACCGGCTCGCCCTCGCCGCGGCAGGGCTGGAGCAGCGACGTCCCCTCTTCGCAGAAGCCGTCGACACAGAGGCGGAGCGCTCCGCACGTGCGACTGTCGTTGCACTCACTCACCTGCGTACACGGCGTGCCGCTCAGCGGCTCGGGCGCGTCCGGCTGTCGCGGGCACCCGGACACCAGGGCCAGGCCCGCGCCGAGCGCGAGCACCGTGAGGAGAGGTCCGAGAGGGCGGACGAATCGGTGGAGAGCGGTGACTCGCATGCGTGGCCCGTCGAGACTGTAGTAACGGCACGGGTGTGCGACCAGGGCTCCGGCTCGAGGTCAGAGGATCTCGTACTCGCGCAGCCGCCGATAGAAGGTGCGGCGCGCCATCCCGAGCACCTTCGCGGCCCGCACGCGGTTCCACGCGCTCGTCTCGAGCGCCTCCAGGATGCGGCGCTTCTCGAGGTCCTTGAACTCCTCGATGCTCGCCGGCGGCGGGTCCGCACCGGGAGGCGGCGAGGCCGCCTCGCGCGCCGCCCGCTCGAGCCGCGGAGGGACCGGCTGCCTTTCCTCGCCGAGCGCCAGGTCGTCGGCCTCGATGACCCCATCGGCCATGACCCACGCGTTCAGCAAGAGGTGCTCGAGCTGACGGACGTTGCCGGGCAGAGGATGGGCGGCGAGGCGCTGCACAGCGTCGCGGCCGATCCGCTTGGGCGGCAGCCCGTCACGCTTGGCGAAGGTCGCGAGGAAGTGGTCGCAGAGGAGGGGGATGTCCTCGCTCCGCTCGCGCAGGGGAGGCAGCCAGAGCTCGACGACGTTGAGGCGATAGTAGAGGTCCTCGCGGAAGAGGCCGCGCTGAACCAGCTCCTTGAGCGGTTTGTTCGACGCGGCGATCACGCGCACGTCGACCTCGAGCTCCTGCTCGCCACCGACCGGGCGGACCTTGCGATCCGAGAGCACCCGCAGGAGGTCCACCTGCATCTTGGGCGGCATGTCGCCGACCTCGTCGAGGAAGAGCGTGCCGCCCGACGCCTTCACGATGACGCCTGCGCGATCCCGCTCCGCGCCCGTGAACGCGCCGCGGACGTGCCCGAAGAGCTCGCTCTCGAGGAGCGGCTCGGGGATGGCCGCGCAGTTCACCGGGACGAAGGGCTTGCGCGATCGGGCGCCGCCGAAGTGGATCGCGCGCGCGATGAGCTCCTTGCCGGTGCCGCTCTCGCCCTGGATCACCACGGGCACGTCGGCGTCGCGCACGCGATCGATCACCGCGAACACCCGCCGCATGCGCTCGCTGCGCCCGACGATGCCGTGCCGATCGTTGGCGGCCCGCAGCGCCTCGCGCGCTCGGACCAGCTCGCCGCGCGCGTCGTCGAGCTCGGCGGACTTCGCGTGGAGCAGCCGCTCGATCTCCTCCTTGGCGCGCCCGAGCTCGTCGTTCGCGGCCTCGAGCTCCTCGTGCCGCCGCTCGAGGCTCGCGAGGAGCCTCGCGTTCTCGAGCGCGATGGCGGCCTGATCGGCGAAGGCGAGGAGCAGATCGAGGTCCGCCTCCCCGAAGCGGCCGCGCCGCATGCGGTGCTCGAGGTAGAGCACGCCGACCGTGCCCGCGCGCCCGCGGATCGGGAGGCACGCGATCGACTTGAGCATCAGCTTGTGGACCGAGACGTACTCGCTGAGGCGCTGATCGCGCAGGGCGTCGACGGTGAGGATCGGCTCGCCGTCGATGAGGACCGCCTCGGCGATCGAGCGGCTGAACGCCACGTGGGGATCGTCGGGGCTCGCGATGTCGCGCACGGTGCGCGGCAGGAGGGCGCCCTGCTCGGCGAGCAGCACGAAGCCGCGCTCCGCGCCGGAGAGCTCGATGGCGCAGTCGGTGATCCGCTCGAGCAGCCGGTCGAGGTCGTGCTCGGAGGCGAGGCGCTTGAGGATCTCCAGGAGGCGGGCGAGTCGGCCGTCTGCGAATGGATCGGGGAGCCGGGCGCGGCGCTCGCCGTCGCCGGCGGCCCGACGGCGAGGGCGCTGGCGGCGCGCGTCGGTCCAGAAGGCCTCGCGGCGCTCGCGCGAGAGCCCTGTCGCGATCGACTCGAGCGCCTCGACTGCCTGCTCCCACGCGCGGCGCGCGAGGAACTCGGCGCCTCGCAGCTCGTGCAGGCGCGCGAGCGCGGCGAGGCACTGCCACTC
>JAEZBP010000078.1 GCA_023427125.1 Pseudomonadota bacterium
CGGGTGGCGCAGCTCGGCCCGCGCGCGCGCTAAGCGCGCGCCCAGCCAACTCGGCGCGCTCGCGAAGCGCGCGCCAAGCAAACTCAGCTCAGCGGCGCGAAGCGGGCCTGGAAGAAGCGCAGGTAGCGCGGCTCGTAGGTCATGCGCAGGCCGGGGATGCTCTCGCGGCGCTGCCAGAGATCGTAGACGGCCTCGACCACCACGTCGCAGTGGGCCTGCGTGTAGACCCGCCGCGGGAACGTGAGCCGGACGAGCTCGAGCGCCGGCGCGTGCTCCTCGCCGGTCTTCGCGTCGCGCCCGGCCGAGACCGCGCCGCGCTCCATCGAGCGGACGCCGGACTCCAGATAGAGCTGCGCGGCGAGCATCTGCGCGGGGTACTGCGACTGCGGCAGGTGCGGCAAGAAGCGCCGCGCGTCGAGGAAGACCGCGTGGCCGCCGAAGGGACGCACGAGCGGGATGCCCTCCGCCTCGAGCTGCTCGGCGACGTAGTGCACCTGACCGATGCGCGCGGCGATGTGCTCCTCGCGGAGCGCCTCCTCGAGCCCGACCGCCATCGCCTCCATGTCGCGGCCCGCGAGGCCGCCGTAGGTGTGGAGGCCCTCGTAGAGCACCACGAGGTTGCGCGCCTCCTCGAAGAGCGCGTCGTCGTTGAGCGCGAGGAAGCCGCCGATGTTGACCAAGAGGTCCTTCTTGCCGCTCATCGTGCAGCCGTCCGCGCACTCGCAGATGGCGCGCAAGATGACGGGCAGCGGCGCGTCGGCCCAGCCGGGCTCGCGCTGCTTGATGAACCACGCGTTCTCGATCGCGCGGGTCGCGTCGAGGAAGACCCGGATGCCGTGCTTGGCACAGAGCGCGCGCACCGCGCGGAGGTTCTCGAGGGAGATCGGCTGGCCGCCGGCCATGTTCACCGTCGCGGCCACGCACACGTACGGGACGTTCTTCGCCCCGACCCGCTGGATCACGGCCTCGAGCTTGCCGAGGTCCACGTTGCCCTTGAACGGGTGGAGGCTGTCGGGGTCGTGTGCCTCGTCGATGATCACGTCGACGAACGTGCCGCCCGCGAGCTCCTGATGGGCGCGCGTGGTCGTGAAGTACATGTTGCCGGGGACCGTGCTCCCCGGCTTGACCAGCATCCGCGAGAGCAGGTGCTCGGCCCCGCGCCCCTGGTGGGTCGGGATCAGGTGGCGGTAGCCGTAGCGGGCGCGCACCGCGGCCTCGAGCCGATAGAAGCTCGCGCTGCCCGCGTAGGCCTCGTCGCCGACCATCATCGCCGACCACTGCCGATCGCTCATCGCGTTGGTGCCGCTGTCGGTCAGCAGATCGATCGTCACGTCCTCGCTGCGGAGCAGGAACGTGTTCCACCCCGCCTCGTTCAGCGCCTCGCGCCGCTCGGCGCGGGTGGTCGGCCGCAGGAGCTCGACCATCTTGATGCGATAGGGCTCCGCCCACGAACGGCGCTCGCGACGCATGGCTCGACCTCCGAAAATGCAAACGGGATCGTGGGGGCACGCGCCCAGGCGTCAGTTGCGCTGGAGCAAGCGGACGCGAGGGGCGGCACGGGCGCGGCTCTCGCTCGCCCGAGCTGCTCGCGGGTAGCATGGGTCCCATGTCGCATCGCCTGCTCGTCATGCTGCTCGTACTGCTGGTGGGCTGCGGATCGACATCGCCCGCTCCCCCTCAGCGGCCAGCTCGCATCTGTCGCGAGGGCGCGCCGCGGGTGGCCACCGAGCCGGAGCTGGCAGGGCCGACCCCCGAGGAGCTGGCTGCGCTCGTGCGGGAGCACCGCCCCGCGACCTCCCGAGTGCCGACCGAGTACGGCGCCGCCACGCTCCCCATCGACTGGCGCACGCTCCCGATGACCGCCCTCCTCTGGTCGGCTCGCGGAGGTGACGATCCCTTGCTCGTCGACGGCGCGCTGGTGACGACAGAGCCCGGACGCGAGGCGCTGGTCGCCCGTGACTTGCGCTCTGGCCAAGAGCGATGGCGGGTCGAGACCCCGCACGCGATCGGGGAGCGGCCCTACGCCGTCGCGGGCTGCCAGCGCGTGGTGCTCTTCGACTCCGAGCGGATCGCGGGGCTCGATCCCGCGACCGGCGCGGCGCTCTGGGAGATCCCGCTCGAGCCGACCAACTCCGTGATGACTCGCCCGGGCGCCGCTTCGATGCAGGGCTGCCACCTCGCGTTCCTCGTGGCGGATGACGCGATGCGGCTCGCCGACGGCTTCTCCACCTCACGCCTGCGCTTGGTGGACGTGCGCACCGGCCGTATCACCGCGCGGCCGACCTGCGCGGCGCCCTGCGCGCTCGTCTCGACGGAGCGCGAGGGGGTCGTCGTCAACACCAGCGAGGACCAGCGCTGGCTCTTTCCATGGGAGGGCGGCGAGCCCGCGCGCTTGCCCGCCGGAACGGACCATCTCACTCCCGACCTCGCGATCGCGATCGACCAGGGCACGCTGGTCGCCCGCGAGCGCACGTCGGCCGAAGTGCGGTGGCGACGCGAGCTCGATTCAGGCGCCATGGTCCGAGGTCCCTTGCTCACGCGGACGGAGGACGACCTCATCGCGACCGACGGATCCGCTCTCGTGCGGGTGTCGGCGGCGACCGGACAGGACGTGTGGCGAACGCCCCTCTCCAGCGAGCTCGCCAACGCGATCCGGCGCTTCGACGGGCACGCGCACGACCCGACTCGGCTCATCGTCGGCAGCCGAGGCGTCCCGCAGCTCCTCCTCGACGTCGATCTCGGGACCGGAGTGCCGCGCTCGCTCCGGGTCAGCGCGATCGATCCCGTCGATCTCGCGCTCGAAGGAGACCTCCTGGCCGTACGAAGCCATGAGCGAAGCGGTGTGGTGGACCTCTCGCTCGAGGCGCCAGCGCTGCGCGAGCGGCTCACGCTGGAGGACGACCTGGCGCGCACGATCGCCGCGCTCACCGCCGGTGAGCGGGCCTCGGGCGCGCCGTGGAGCTACCCGACGGGACGTGCGCAGAGCATCGAGTGGCTTCGCCGGCTGGGGCCGCTCTTGGGGGACGCCGTGACGCTTCGGATCGAGCGCGCCGAGCTCGACACCGCGGCGGCGCTCCTCCCCGCTCTCGAAGGAGCTCCGAACGCGATGCCCATGGCGGTCTCGGTCCTCGAGCGCACGTACGGCTGCTCCCCGACGCCGCGACACGCGCGAGCTCGTGCGGCCGCGTCGGCGGCGCTCGAGCCGCCACTCGACGCGGCCCATGCGAACGAGCTCGCATCGGAGACGATCGCGTGGCTCGACGAGCTCCATCGACGAGCGGCGCGTGGCTCGAGCGGGCGAGCGGACCGCGCTGCGTGGGAGGCAGTCATGTCAGGCCGGGACGCGCTGCTCCGTACGTCGGTCTCCTCCGCGCCGCTGCGCAGGTTCGAGGAGGCCATCCGGCGCCATGCCCCCACCACGATCGCCAGCCGCTGCGTTCCTTCGGACGACGACGCAGCCCGGGCCGCCGTGCTCCGCTACGGATACGAGCTCGCCGCTTCTCCGATCCGCACGACCGTCCGTGTGCCCGGCGCACATTGCGTCGAGGTGCAGACCTTGGGCGGCCCCCTCGAGGTCGTCACTGACGGTGATTCTCCTGCGCCCTGGATCCTGGTGGGGCCGGCGCTCCGAGTGGAGGAGGTCCGCGACTATCCCGTGGAGCTCACCACCCTCCCGTGGCCGGATGCACCCGCGCGCGCCATCGCGCTGACGTACTACGCCGGCTCAATCACCGGGCAGGCGGACCTGCTCATCGTGCAGCGAGTCGACGGGGAGTGGCGCGTCGTGTGGACCGCGACGCTCTGGGTATCGTGACGCCCCTGAGATTCTCACCGCGGCAGACCTTCACTCCGTCCTCGACGTTCAGATCGGCACGTGGCGCGATGCGCGGGACCGTGCAGCTCGGAATTCGCCCAGAAAACAGGGCGATTCTCACTTTCCGCCGCGATTTCGCCGCCGAAAATGAGATCGACTTCGGGTCGGCGCCGATTTCGGCGGCCCGCGCTCGGATTTTTGACTTTCTGTCACGAATTCGCGACAAGA
>JAEZBP010000089.1 GCA_023427125.1 Pseudomonadota bacterium
GGCTTGGGAGCTGGCAGAGGCGCGGCCTTCACCACCGACTGGGTGGGCGGCCGGCGATCGAGGGTGGGCTCCGCGTCGACCAGCTCCGGCACCAGCTGCCGCAGGATCCGCGCGAGCTCGGCGGCCCGGACCTTCGCCCCGCTCTGCGCGGCGAAGGCGAGCAGCTCCTGCACCAGCGTGTCGGCGTCGGCGGTGCGCGCGTCGCGATCCTTGGCGAGCGCGGCGGTCACGATCGCGTCGAGCGCCTCCGGCACCTCGGGGCGCAGGGCGCGCACGCTCGGCACCTCCGCGTCGAGCACGATCGCGGCGACCGTCTCGTACTCGCTCGCCCGGTCGTAGAGGCTCTCGCCGGTCAGCGCCTCGAAGAGGCTCACCCCGAGCGAGAAGACGTCGCTGCGCCCGTCGAGCGAGAGGCCCTGGTACTGCTCGGGCGAGATGTACGCGAACTTGCCCTTGAGGTTGCCGGCCTCCGTCTTGTGCTTCTGCGAGGCGGCCTTCGCGACGCCGAAGTCGAGCAGCTTCGGCACGCCGTCGAAGCTGATCATGATGTTCTCGGGGTTCACGTCGCGGTGGACGATCGAGAGCGGCCGGCCGCTCGCATCGACTCGCGTGTGCGCGTGGTGGAGCGCGGCGGCGATGCCGGCGAAGAGCCCCACCGCGAAGGGGATCGGCAGCGGCCCGGCGCGATCGAGCAGCGCGCGCAGGGAGATGCCGCGGACCCACTCCATCGCGAGGAAGTGTCGGCCGCCCGCCTCGCCGAGCTCGTAGATGGGGCAGACGTTCGGGTGCGCGAGGTTCATCGAGAGGCGCGCCTCGTGGAGGAACATCTCGACGAGCGCGGGATCCTCGGCGATGTGCGGGAGGACGCGCTTGACCACGACGTGGCGCGAGACGTCGAGGCTCGACTCGCGAGCCAGGAAGATCTCCGCCATGCCGCCGGTCGCGAGGCGGCCGATGATCGCGTAGCGGCCGAGGGTGCCGATGGGGCTGAGCGAGGAGAGCGACGCCACGCGCCGCTTATACCAGCCCGCTCGCGGCCATGTATGCTGCGCGGCGGTGGCGTTCTGGAGCAAGCGAGCCGAGGAGCCGGCGAAGGCGGGCGAGGCCGCGTCGAGCGAGCCCGCCGACCCGGTTCACATCCGCGTGCGCGACATGAAGAAGGCCTACGACGGAAGCCCGGTGCTCAAGGGCGTCTCGTTCGACATCCTGCGCGGGCAGATCAACGTCATCATCGGCGGCTCGGGCGCCGGCAAGAGCGTGTTCACGCGGCAGCTGCTCCGGCTCGAGAGCCCGGACGCGGGGCAGATCCTCGTCGACGGCGTCGACATCGTGCCGCTCGACGACTGGCAGCTCGTGCCCATCCGCAAGAAGTTCGGGATGGTCTTCCAGTTCGGCGCGCTCTTCGACTCGATGAGCGTCTACGACAACGTCGCGTTCCCGCTGCGCGAGCACACCAAGATGACCAAGAAGCAGATCCACGAGCGCGTGATGCAGCGCCTCGAGGATCTGCGGGTGGCCAACGCCGCGCACAAGCTGCCGGGGCAGATCTCGGGCGGCATGCAGAAGCGCTCGGCGCTCGCGCGGGCGCTGGTGCTCGAGCCGGCGATCCTCGTCTATGACGAGCCGACGAGCGGCCTCGATCCGCTCAGCTCGCGCCGCGTCGACGAGCTCATCGCCGAGACCAGCGAGAAGTTCGGCGTGACCTCGCTGGTCATCACCCACGACATGGCGAGCGTCTTCCAGATCGCGAGCCGGGTGAACATGCTCTACGACGGCCGCATCGAGGCGAGCGGCACCCCCGACGACATCCTGGCGAGCGAGAACCCGGTGGTGATCGACTTCCTGCGCGCCTCCGGCGTCAGCTCGAGCACGCTCGAGGGCGCGAAGCTCCCCGCCGAGTCGACGCCCGCGGAGGTGCTGGCCCGCCTCGGCAAGCCGCCGCGATAGAGATCGGCGGCTCCCGCTCGTACGTGGAACGCCGAGCGGAGCGTTCACCCTCGGCTGGACACCGGGGACGGGTCGCGCCGACGGCCGGAAGGGCGCGCAGCTCGGCCCGCGCGCTCGCGAGGCAACTCACAGAGCGTGAATAATTCCGCGCAGGGAGCGCCGAGCGGAGCGTTCACCCTGGGCGGGACACCGGGGACGGGTCGCGCCGACCGGCCGGAAGGGCGCGCAGCTCGGCCCGCGCGCTCGCGAAGCGCGCGCACAGCCAACTCAAAGGCTGTCGCAAAATCACCGCGGTCGGGGAACGCCGAGCGGAGCGGTTCCCCACGTGCCGGACACCGGGGACGGGAAGCGCCGATCGGACGGAAAGGCCGCGTAGCTCGGCCCGCGCGCTCGCGAAGCGCGCGCCCAGCCAACTCAGCGCGCGCGCGAAGCGCGCGCAAGGCAAACTCAGTAATTGCGGACGACGACCTCGCTGACGAGGCCGCGCTTGTTCGCGTCGCAGCTCACCGCGCGAGGGGCGGCCACGGTGTCGATGCGGTGATCGCGGTACAGCTCGCGGATGAAGGGCACGTCGCTGTTCGAGAGCATGCAGCGGCAGCCGCGGCGGGTCAGCTCGTTGAAGACGTCGCGCAGGACCGTCTGATCGTCCTGCGTGAAGCCCTCCTGCGCGTAGCCCGTGAAGTTGGCGGTGCGCGACACCGGCTCGTAGGGCGGGTCGAAGTAGACGAAATCGCCGGGGCGCGCGCTCGCGAGCAGGGTCTCGAAGCCGGCGCAGCGCAGCTCCGCGCTCCTCAGCTCGGCGCTGGCGGCGCGCAGGCCGTCCTCGTCGAGGATGCGCGGGTTCACGTAGCGGCCGGCCGGCACGTTGAACTCGCCCTTCTTGTTCACGCGGTGCAGGCCGTTGAAGCAAGTCTTGTTGAGGTAGATGAACATGGCCGCGCGCGCCGCGGCGTCGCCGCGTCCTCGGTTGTAGCGCTCGCGCACCTCGTAGTAGTAGGTGGCGTCGTGGTGCGCGGCGTGGGCGTCGAGCTCGGCGATCACGTCCTCCACGCGGTCGCGCACCATCGTGTAGGTCGAGACGAGCTCGGGGTTCACGTCGCAGAGCAGCGCGCGCTCGGGACGGCGCGCGAAGAACATCGCGCCGCCCCCCATGAAGGGCTCGACGTGCCGCATGCGCTCGACCCCGGGCGGGAGCAGCGGCATCAGCTGGCCGAGCAGCCGGCCCTTGCCGCCGACCCACTTCACGAATGGCGCGGGCGCGCGGGACGGAGCGATCGAGGGGACGATCCGGGCGGCGGCAGCGGTAGGCATGCGTGGGACGCTATCCTACACATTCCTACCTCCGAAATTATCGGCAGGTAGGCCTCCGGCGGCCACTCAGAGAATCGTGAATCGACCCTCCCTGGTGGGTGGGAGCCGAGCGGAGCGGTTCCGGCGGACTGGACACCGGGGATGGGAAGCGCCAGCGGGTCGGTGCCGCTCCGCTCGGCCCGCGCGCTCGCGAAGCGCGCGCAAAGCTCAGAACAGCCCCTGGCCCAGGATCAGGCCGGTGAGGATGTAGTCGAGGACGAGGATCGCGACGGCGCTGTGCACGACGGCGCGGTTGGTCGCGCGGCCCACGCCGGCGGCGCCGCCGGTCGCGTAGAAGCCCTGGCGGCAGGCGATGAGGGTGATGGTCCCGCCGAAGACCGCTGCCTTGGTGAGGCCTTGCACGACGTCCGAGGTGTCGACGATCCACTTCACCCGCTCGATGAAGATGCCGCCGTCGATCCCCATCAGGTGCACCCCCACCACGTACGCGCCGGTCAGCCCGATCAGGAGGAAGAGGAGCGACATCACCGGCCCGGCGACGATGCCGGCGAGCACCCGCGGAAAGACGAGGTACTGGACCGGGTTGACGCTCATCGTGGTGAGCGCGTCGATCTGGTTCGAGACGCGCATCGACGCGATCTCGGTGGCGATCGCGCTCCCCGCGCGGCTGGTGATCATCAGCGCCGAGAAGACCGGCGCGAGCTCGCGGGTGAGGGCGATGGCGACCACCGGGCCGACCTGGTTCTCGGCGCCGAAGCGCCGGAAGCCGTCGACGAGCTGCAGCCCGAACACGCCGCCGACGAAGAAGCCGGTGAGCCCCACGATGAAGATCGACTGAACGCCGATGAACTCGAACGCCGCCACGAGCAGGTGGAAGCGGTAAGGCGGCCGCACGCCCCACATCACGGTCTCGAACATCAGGCGGGCCATCACGCCGATCTCGGCGAAGAACGCGAGCGGCACCGCCATGACGGACCGGCCGACCTCCTTGAACGCCTCCCCCCAGCTCGGGGGTCGCTCCTCGGGCGACGCCTCTTCCTTCGCCGGCTCTGCCGCCTCGGCCACGAGCGAGGGATAGCACGCATCGCGCCGGGCCATCGGGGCTGCTACGTTCCGCGACCCATGCGCATCGAGGTCAACGGCGAGCCGCGGCAGGTCGAGCCCGGCACCACCATCGGCGCGCTCCTCGTCGAGCTCGGCCTGCGAGGCGTGCTCGTGGCGGTGGAGCGCAACGAGGCGATCGTCCCCCGCGCCGAGCACGCCGAGGCGCCGATCACCGAGGGCGACCGGCTCGAGATCGTTCACTTCGTAGGCGGAGGCTGAGAGATGGCGACAGCGTTTTCGACGAGCGACGTCCTCCGGATCGGCGACCGCGAGCTCCGCGCGCGCCTCTTCGTCGGCACCGGCAAGTACGAGGACCTGGCCCAGACGCGCGCGGCGACCGAGGCGTCGGGCGCGGAGGTCATCACCGTGGCGGTGCGCCGCGTCGACCTCGGCGCGAAGGGGAGCGGCTCGCTGATCGGCTGGCTGCTCGACAGCAAGATGGTGATCCTGCCGAACACCGCCGGCTGCTACACGGCGGAGGACGCGGTGCGGACCGCGCGGCTCGCGCGCGAGAAGCTCGGCACGCCGCTCGTGAAGCTCGAGGTGCTCGGCGACGAGCGCACCCTCTTCCCCGACATCCCCGCCACGCTCGAGGCGGCCGCGGTGCTGGTGAAGGACGGCTTCACGGTGCTGCCCTACACGAGCGACGATCCGATCACCGCGCGCAAGCTCGAGGACCTCGGCTGCGCGGCGGTGATGCCGCTCGCCGCACCGATCGGGAGCGGCCTCGGCATCCGCAACCCGTACAACATCGAGATCATCCTGCAGCACGCGAGCGTGCCGGTGATCGTGGACGCGGGCGTGGGCACCGCGTCGGACGCGGCGGTCGCGATGGAGCTCGGGGTCGACGGCGTCTTGATGAACACCGCGATCGCGGGCGCGAAGGATCCCGTCCTGATGGCGTCGGCGATGCGCAAGGCGGTGGAGGCCGGGCGCGAGGCGTTCCTCGCCGGGCGCATCCCGAAGAGGCTCTACGCCACGGCCTCGAGCCCGATCGAGGGCGTCATCGGCTCGACGCGCACGTGAAGGCGCTGGCCCTCGGCCTCGCGCTCGCGCTGGCGCCGCGGCCGCCGTTGCTCCTGCTCGACGAGCCCAC
>JAEZBP010000278.1 GCA_023427125.1 Pseudomonadota bacterium
CGGGCGGTCGGGCGCCTCGGCCTCCGCCGCGGGGTGGTCGATCGGTGGCTCGACGCGGAGGTCGCCTGCGAGACCGAGCGCGGCCCCTCCTTCGGCGGCGTGCACCCGGGCTGGCTGCGGGTGCAGGGCGAGCGGGCGGTGTGCCTCCGCTGCGATCGCGCGCGCCCCGACGGCTGGCGCGCGATCGACCTGGCGGGGCTCGCGCTCGATCCCGCCATCGAGCTCGACGCGCTGCGCCGGGCGCACGGGGAAGGGGAGGCGCGGGACGCCGCGCTCGAGCTCGCGCTCGTGTCGGTGTGGACGCGCGAGCACGTCATCGCGCGCGACGCGGCGCTCGCGGCCCGGGTGGTCGCGCTCCTCGAGGCGCCGCCCGAGCCGGACGCGGTGCGGGTCTGGATCGAGGGGCCTCCCTTCGTCGACACGAGCGCGTGGTGCGAGCCGGCGAGCGTGATCTCCAGCTCTCGCGCGCGCTGGCTCCTCGCGAACGTGGATGGGCTCCGCGTGGGCGGCGCCGAGGTCCGTGTGAGGACGGAGCCCGCGATCCGGCGCCCTCGCCGCGCGCCTCCCCGCGAAGATCGCGCGGCGCGGCGCCTCCGGCTCTTCTCGCGCTGGGAGGAGGGCATCGAGGTCGACGACGAGGGGCTGGTCGGCGCCACGCCCGAGGCGCTGGCCGAGCGCATCGCGCGCGGCGCGCGGGGCGTGGTGATCGACGGCACGTGCGGCGTCGGATCCCTCGCGATCGCCTTCGCGCGGCAGCCGGCGGTGACCAAGGTCATCGCCGTCGACCTCGACGCCGATCGCCTCCGGATGGCCCGCCACAACGCTCGGATCTACGGGGCCGAGGATCGGATCACATTCGTGCAGGGCGACATCGTGGAGCTCGCGATCGCCGGCGATCTCCTGGTGCTCGATCCGCCCTGGGGCGGTCGAGGCTACGATCGCGAGCGGGTCGCCATCGAGGATCTGGGGCTCGATCTCGCGAAGGTCCTCGCGCGCTTCGCTGGCCCGGTGGTGCTCAAGCTGCCGCGCAGCTTCGATCCGGCCACCCTCCCGGGGGCAGGGTGGGCGCTCGAGGCGCTGGTGGACGAGCGCGGCCTGCTCAAGATGCTGATCGCGCGCCGCGGCCCGCTGCTTCGGTGAAGCTCAGGGGATGGGGACGGGCCCGCCGAAGAGCCCTGCGAAGCGGAGCAGCCAGTAGACGATCTCGATCGCGACCAGCGCGAAGTACGCGAGCAAGAGCGGCTTGCCGAGCCGATCCTCGAAGACGCGGCTCGGGTTCCCGTCGCGCGCGATGATCACGATCCCGCGCAGCCAGAACGCGGCCATGACCGCGATGCTCAGCATCGCGACCACGTTCCAGCGCAGCGCGCCGACGAAGTCCAGGGAGAGCAGCGCCCACGCCGATCGCGTCGCCCCGCACCCCGGACAGGGCGCATGGAAGACCGCAGCCACCGGGCACCTCAGGACCCCGGTGCCGGCCAGGGTCAGGAGCGCGGCGAAGCCCAGGCCAGCTGCGGCGGCGCGCCCCAGGAAAGGCCAGCGCGGGGGAGGTAGGGCCGGGGCAGACGTATTGGAATCCGACACATCAACTTTCTGTCCGAGATTCGCGCGGCGCGTGCCATACTCGCGCCCGCAACCGGGAGTGATACGCATGGTAAACGAACCGATGAGCTCGAATGCAACCGTTCACCAGGCCGCGGGGTACCCCCAGGGCGGCGGATACGGCGGACCGCCGCAGGGTGGTGGTTTCGATCAGGGAGGGGCTGGCGGCGGTGGCTTCGGCCCGGCCGGTGGTGGCGGCTTCCCGCCGGGCGGCGGCGGCATGACGCCGGGCGGCGAAGAGGTGAACACGACGAAGCCGTTCATCCTCGCTGCCCTCTCGTTCTTCTGCGGCTGCGGCCTCCTGGCGGCGATCCCTGGCTACTTCGCCTATCAGGCTCACCAGGCGAAGGGCCAGGGCGACATGGCGACGGCCAAGGAGAAGGCCGCGCTGGCGACCAAGATCGGCGGCGCGATGGTCGGCATCATGGCGGTCATCTGGGTCCTCTACATCGTCTTCATGGTCGTCATGGCGGTGATCGGCAGCTGATGGGCTGAGCTCCGGGGGCGGCGCGACTGGGTCGCCTCGCGGAGCTTTCTAGCTAGGGATCTGAGCCGCCGAGCGCGGTGCGTCTCGCTCTCCGAGACGCGCACGGGGATGCGGTTGTGGTCGTTGCGCCAGTGCTGGAGCTGCCTCCCGCTCGAATAGAGCGGGAGGACGCTCGAGTCCACGAGGCTCATCGCCACAGCCTCCTCCGGGCCGTCGATGGCCGCGGGAACGACTGAAGAAGATCGATCGCCTTGGCTAGCGCATCGTAGCCGGGGACCATTCCGTCCACGCGCTCGCGGCCGCCGTCGGAGAGCACGGTCTGGCAGAAGCATCGCCACACGGCGGCGCCGTCGGTGCCGTAGAGCGTGAGGTCGACGTCCTCTCCGCGTTCGTGCGACGCTGATCCGATGCTCGTGCTCGTCCAGCACCTCCTCCGCGGCGGTCGCTACGGCCGCGCCCGCACCGCGGAGCTGG
>JAEZBP010000292.1 GCA_023427125.1 Pseudomonadota bacterium
CCGCGCTCAGGACGAAGGGGGAGGACGCTGCGATCGATCAGGGAGAGCAGTCGCGGATCTCAAAGAGGGACGATGCGAAGACGTGGTTGGCTCGCGCTGATGGTCGCGCTCGCGCTCGGCGCCTGCGACGACGACGGCGCCGGAATGGACGGCGGAAGCGACGCGGCAGCCCTGATCGGCGCCGACGCCGGGGTGAGAGACGCCGCCGCACGAGACGGTGGCTCGGAGGACGGCGGCTCCGCCGATGGAGGGCCGGCCTCGGAGGACGGTGGCTTCACGGATGGAGGACACGGCTCGAGAGACGGCGGTCCCGCGGATGATGCAGGCGCCGGCGAGTGCCCGGCCGCCGCGGTGCTGATCGGCGAGACCTGTCCTTCGTTCGCCGCGTGCGGCGGCGCGCTCGTCGAAGGCGACTATTGCTTCGAGGGCCTGTGCATCGAGGAGAGTGAGCTGCTCGCGCCGATGGCGCCCTACTGCGCCACCATCGCGGTCGAGGCGGCGAGCGGGACCGTCACCGGGCGCGTGTCGCTCTTACCGGAAGACCGGATCGCGCTCGCGTCGCAGACCGTGCTTCAGGTCAGGGCCCGCATCCCCTCCAGCTGTGTGGTCGTCAGCTGCGACGAGGTCGGCACGCTCATCGCGCGGGAGGTGCCGGGCTCCACCGTGACCTGCGCGATGACGGACGCGTGCCGGTGCGACATCGTCATCCGCGCGGCGATCGACGTGACCGACGGCTACACCACCGCGGCCCCCGGCGTCCTCACGATCGGCGCCGGCCCGACCTCGCGCGAGTACGACTACTGCGTCGAGGCGGACGGATCGGTCCGCCTACGCCACCGCGCAGGCGAGCCGGCGGAGCTCGGCACCCACTCCATCGCCCTCATCCTCTGAGCGCTATTGGAGCCGACAGAGATACGCGAGCGAGTCGCCGAGCTCGTCGCTCTCGGCGAGGAGGTCGAAGCCGTGCGCGGCGAGCAGCGCGGCGAGCTCGCCGGGGACGAATTGGCGGAGCGAGAGCACCAGATCCTGCCGGCCGTCGCGCTCTCGCTCGATGAGGCTCGTGGTGATCGTGAGCACGCGGCGCGCCGCGTCGTAGTCGTAGCGCTCCTCCATCCGGCAGACCGCGCCGGTGCGCGGGTGGAGGAGCCAAGGGACGCTCGCCGCGCCGCCTGTGAGCAGGGCGGGGTCGGGGATCATGACGTCGAAGGCGAAGAGGCCGCCCGGCGCGAGGTGCGCGCGCACGGTCTCGAGGAGCGCGTCGAGCGCCTCGGCGTCGTGGAAGTGCGCGATGCCGTTGAAGGGGCAGAGCACGCGGGCGAAGCGGCGGCGGAGGCGCACGGTGCGCGAGTCGCCGAGCTCGACGGAGATGCGCGAGGCGACCTCGGGCGAGAGCTCGGTGAGCCGCGCCTCGAGCGAGGCGAGCATGGAGGCCGAGAGATCCACGCCGGTCAGGCGCCGGCCGGCCGCGGCCAGCGGGATCGCCACGCGGCCGTCGCCCACGCCGAGCTCGAGCACCTCGCCCGCATCGTCGAGGCCTTCGGTCGCGCGCAGATAGAAGGGCAGGTCCTCGGTGCGCTCGGCGAAGAGCATCCGGTAGTAGGCCGACTCCGAGTAGAGCGAGTCCATCGCGCGGGGACCAGCCTCGCACGAGCGGCGCGCTCGCGCCGCCCCTGCCCGCGCGCTACAACCTCGCTCCGTGACGGACATGGTTCAGCTTCGACCGCCTCAGGCGCGCGCGAGCTCCGTCGCTCGCGTCGCCCGCGCCTGGTACGTGGCGTGCCCCTCTTCCGAGCTCGGCAAGAAGCCCATCGCCCGCCGCATCCTCGGGCTGCCGATGGTGCTCTTCCGCGGGGAGGGCGGGGCGCCGGGCGCGCTGCTCGATCGCTGCCCGCACCGCAACGTGCCGCTCTCGATGGGCAGGGCCACGCCGGCCGGCCTGCTCGAGTGCGCCTACCACGGCTGGCAGTTCGACGCGGCGGGAGAGTGCAAGAAGGTCCCGGCGCTCTGCGGCGCGCAGAGCGCCTCCGCGCGCAAGGCGCCCGCGTTCGCCTGCCGTGAGCAGGACGGCTTCGTGTGGGTGTGGGCCGAGCCCGACGACGCGCCCGACGCCGAGCCCTTCCGCTTCCCGCTCGTCGGCGCGCCCGGCTACACGACGGTGCGCGAGCGCGTCACCGCCAAGAGCTCGCTCCACGCCGCGGCGGAGAACGCCCTCGACGTCCCGCACACGGCCTTCCTCCACGCCGGGCTCTTCCGCTCGGACGACAAGCCGCGCAACCCGATCGAGGTCGTGGTGCGCCGCTCGGCCGATCGCGTCGAGGCGGAGTACATCGGCGAGCCGCGTCCGGGCGGGCTCGTCGGCAGGATCCTCGCGCCCAAGGGCGGCGTAGTGGAGCACTTCGATCGCTTCCTCCTGCCGTCGATCGTGCAGGTCGAGTACCGCCTCGGCGAGACCCACCTCTTCGTCTCCGCCGCGCTCACGCCGGAGGAGGACTACCTCACGCACCTCTACGCGGTGATCAGCTTCAAGCTGCCGATCCCGGGCTTCGTGATCGTCCCCTTCCTGAAGCCCATCGCGCTGCGCATCTTCGGCCAGGACGCCGCGATCCTCGAGAGGCAGACCGAGAACATCCGCTCCTTCGGCGGCGAGCAGTACGTCTCGACAGAGGTCGACGTGCTCGGCCCGCAGATCCTGCGCCTCTTGCGCGCGGCCGAGCGGGGCAAGGCCGACCGCAGCAAGTCCGACGGAAGAACCGACGCCTCGAGCGAGCCGGCCGAGCGTCGCTTCACGATGGAAGTCTGACACCGGGAGGCTCTCGCGTGCTCACCACCGCCTTCACCGAGCAGGTCGGGATCGAGGTGCCGCTCGTCTGCGGCGCGATGTACCCGTGCTCGAACCCCGAGCTCATCGCCGCGGTCTCCGAGGCGGGCGGCATCGGCATCGTGCAGCCGATCTCGATGATGTTCGTGCACGGGCACGATCTGCGCGAGGGGCTGCGGCTCATCCGCCGGCTGACCGACAAGCCGATCGGCTTCAACGCGATCGTCGAGAAGTCCTCGCGCGTCTACGAGGATCGCATGCGGCGCTGGGTCGACGTGGCGCTCGAGGAGGGCGTGCGCTTCTTCATCACCGCGCTCGGCAACCCGCGCTGGGTGGTGGCGAAGGTCCACGCGGCCGGCGGCGTCGTCTACCACGACGTGACCAACCGCAAGTGGGCGGAGAAGGCGCTCGAGCACGACGTCGATGGCCTCGTCTGCGTGAACGCGCGGGCCGGAGGGCACGCGGGGCAGCTCGACCCCGGACGGCTGATGGACGAGCTCGGCCCGCTCGGCGTGCCGCTGCTGTGCGCGGGCGGCATCGGCGACGAGCAGGGCTTCGTGCGCGCGCTCGAGCTCGGCTACGCCGGCGCGCAGCTCGGCACGCGCTTCATCGCCACCGAGGAGTGTCGCGCGCACGACGACTACAAGCGCGCGATCCTCGACGCGGGCGAGGATGACATCGTCCTCACCGAGAAGATCAGCGGCGTGCCGGTCGCCGTGATCCGCACGCCCTACATCGACGCCGTGGGGACCAAGGCCGGCTGGCTCGCCAAGCGCATGCTGCGCCACCCCCGCGCCAAGCACTGGATGCGCACGTTCTACTCGCTGCGCAGCGTGTGGCAGCTCAAGCGCGCGTCGCTCGCCGGCTCGACGTACAGCGACTACTTCCAGGCCGGCCGCAGCGTCTCCGGCATCTCGGCGATCGAGCCGGCCGGCGCCATCGTGCGCCGCTTCGCCGCCGCCGCGCGCCCCGTCTCCGTCGACCGCGCGGTCTGAGTTGCCTGGCGCGCGCTTCGCGAGCGCGGCGAGCGGCGAAGCGAAAGCAACCGACCCAAGAG
>JAEZBP010000301.1 GCA_023427125.1 Pseudomonadota bacterium
GCCCCGACCCGCGCGCGCGCCAAGCCCTCGAGGAAGACGACGGCCGAGGGGGCGTCGCCCCGCGTCATCTCCGCGACGCGGTGGACGCGCGCCATGGTCCCGACGTCGTGGATCCCGCCGCGGGCCACCTCGTCGGCGCTCGCGTCACGCTGCCGCACTGCGACGACGATGCCATCGTCGGCGATGCTCGCGAGCGCCTCCACGACGGGCGCTGCGGTGACGGCCACCGCGAGCACCGTACGCGGAAAGAGGACCTGATCCGTCAGCGGAAGGACCGGCACGCCCTCCGGGCTCGCCGCCGCACGGAGCACGTCGCGATCGAACGTCTCGGCCGACACGACTCCCTCTGGTGCACTGCTCGTGCCGCGGGAGCCGCCGATCAACGCAGCGAGAGCGCGGGCGTGAGCACCGAGTCATTCTGCCAGCCTGCGGCGTGGCAGTCGTCGCACACGAGCGGGATCGCGCCGGCGTCGGGCGCGCGCCCCATCGCGGCGTACCCGTGGCCGCTCGGCGGGCCCTCGCCGCGCCAGACGATCGTCGGATCGTCGCTGCCGGGCGCGAAGCGCAGCTCGAAGTACTCCCAGCCGATCGCGCCGTCGCGGTTGAAGGGCACGCCGCGCTTCGCCATCGCGTGGATCGTCCACGCGTCGGGCTCGCCGGACTCGATCGCCTTCACCACGATCGTGCCGACCGGCCAGCGGCGCGAGCCCGCCGGTGCGCCCCGAATCACGTAGATGAACGTCGGCCCCTCCGTCGCGCCGATCGGGATCATCGCGCCCTCGACGCCGTGGCGCTCCCACTCCCGGAACTCTCGGAAGTCCCGCGCGAACGCGATGAACGAGTCGAGGGTCGCGCCCTCGGCAGCGATCTCCACCGGCGCGATCGGCGGCGATGGACGCGAGCCGATCGCGGTCGCGCCGAGCGTCAGCGCCCCGGTCAATCCCAGCGCACCCAGCAGAACGACGAAGAGCCGTGCGCGCATCGATGACAGTTCTATCCCGCACGCGCTCCCGGTGCCCACCCGTGAAGGGCAGCCGCGACCTCGTGTACCATCGAGAACCCTCGTCCCCGGGAGATCACCGTGCATCTCGCTCGCCCGACGCTGCTCATCGCTAGCCTCTGTGCGCTGCTCACTCCGTCGCTGCCGTCATCCCGCGCGTCCGCACAGGCGACCTGCGTCGACGCGATGGGGGACGCATGCCTGAACGCGCTCACCGCCCTCCGAGGGCCGGACGCGGTCGTCGACGACATCTTTCAGACGAGCGATGGGCGCTACGCGCCGCAGCTCACGTTTGGCACGTACCTCCGTGGCGCGAACGGGTGCGCGGGCTGGACCGGCTGGGCGGCGAGCCCGGCGGACCCGGCCGCACCGGGGGCGCACGAGCCGATCCGCCGGACCTTCCTCGACCAGTACATCTGCAACAACGGCCGGCCGCACGACGAGGTCGCCCGATACGCCGACTCGCTCGACTGGTACTGGACGCAGGTCCTCCGCACCAACGCGGCCGGCGCCGCCGTACCGGACGGGGCGAGCGGCGACTACGAGCCCTCGCGCGGGCGCATCTACGATCTCGGCGGCGAGGCGAACCGGGTCGTGGTCTTTCCGATCAGCGATCACGGCCCGCTGCCGTGCGAGTCCTTCGAGTACACGATCTGGCTCTCCAACAACCCCGACGCGATCGAGATCGCCCCGGAGAGCGCGCCCGATCCCAACAAGTGGAACCTGGCCCGGCTGGTCCGCGTGTTTCGCCAGGGCTGGACGCGCAACCCGTACGCCGAGGGCGCCGCCGATCGCGATCGACCCGACCTCGGCACCTTCCTCCGCGACGCTTCGGGCACGTCGGGCGCCGAGGCCGACTCGCTCGTGACCGTCTGGGCGCTCGCGTGCGGGCTCAGCTTCCGCTACGCCGCGATGCAGGCGGGCAACAACGGCAACCCCGACCCCGCATGCACCTTCCACTCGCAGGATGACGAGCTCGACGCGGTGGCCGGCCTCAACGAGGACGACACCGCCATCTGCGTCGACGCGGACGGCGACGGACATCGCGACGCCGCGTGCGGCGGCAGCGACTGCGACGACGCCAACCCCGCGCGCCACCCCGGCGCATTCGAGCGCTGCGACGCGACCGAGGATCTCGACTGCGCCGAGATGCGCGCGTGCCCGGCCGGGACGATCTGCGAGTCGGCGAGCGGCCTCTGCGTGACGCAGTGCTTCGAGGGTGGGTGCGCGACCGGCCTCTCGTGCGTCGACGGCGCGTGCGTCGAGTCGGCCTGCGCGCTCCGGCCCGAGCCCTGCCCGAGCGGCACGCTCTGCCGCGAGGGTGAGTGCGTGGCGCCTTGCGACGGAGTCGTGTGCCCGGCAGGCGAGCGCTGCACGGGCGGCGCGTGCATCGATCCGTGCGAGGGCGTCCTCTGCCCGACCAACCAGGTCTGCGTCGCGCGCGATCCCTCCGCGCTCACGCTCTGCGGCCCCTCGTGCAACTGCACCGAGCTCGCCGCGCCGCTCTGTCCGACCGGCGCCGCGTGCGACGTGCGGGCCGACTCCGAGACCGCCGGGCGCTGCGTCGACCCCGGCTGCGAGACCGCCACCTGCGGCCCCGGCGAGGTCTGCACCGCCGGCACCTGCGTCGACGGCTGCGCTGGGGTGATGTGCCCGCGCGCGCAGATCTGCATCGACGGCGCGTGCGTCACCGATCGCTGCGCGAGCGTCGTCTGCCCGGGCACCCAGGTCTGCCGCGACGGAGAGTGCTTCGACGCGTGCGTCGGCGTCTCCTGCGGCGCCGGGCAGATCTGCCGGGACGGCGCGTGCATCGCCGATTCCTGCTTCGGCGTCTCCTGCTCGGAGGGCCAGCGGTGCGTCGCCGGCAGGTGCATCGCCGACGGAACGATCGACGCCGGCGGCATGCGCCGCGACGCAGGCGGTCAGCGCGACGCGGGCCGGGGCACGGTCACGGACGGCGCCTGCGGCTGCCGCGCGGTGGGCGTGAGCTCGAGCGCGCCCCTCGGCCTCTTCGCCCTCGCGCTGCTCCTCGTCGCGCGTCGCCGCGCGCGCTGACCCATCGCTGCAACATCGCGGAGCTCAGCCGTCCTCGCGGAGGCCGAGCTCCTTCATCTTGGTCTGCAGGCTCTTGCGCGAGATCTTCAGGAGGCGCGCGGTGTGGGTGACGTTGCCGCCGGTCTGCTTGAGCGCGCGGACGATGAGCTCGCGCTCGAGGCGGCTCGTCGCCTCGCGCACGGCCTCCTTCAGGCCGGGCGGCGGGCGCTCGGCGGCCTCGACGTCTTCCTCCGCGCTCGGCACGCGCTCGATCGACGGCGCGACGCTGCCGGGCGCGCGCAGCTCGGGGGGCAGATCGCCGACGTCGATCCGCTCGCCGTCGCAGAAGAGCAGGCAGCGCTCGATGACGTTCTCGAGCTCGCGGATGTTGCCGGGCCACGGGTGGCCCAAGAGACGCTCCATCGCGCCGTCGGCCACGCCGCGCACGTCCTTCTTGAGCTTGGCGCGGAAGTGGCGGAGGAAGTGCTCGACCAGGAGCGGGATGTCGCTCGTTCGCTCGCGCAGCGGCGGCAGGCGCACCTGCACCACGTTGAGGCGGTAGTAGAGATCCTCGCGGAAGCGGCCCTGCCGGATCTCCTCCTGGAGGTCGCGGTTGGTCGCCGCGACCAGGCGCACGTCGACCTCGATCGTCTTGATGCCGCCGACCCGCTCGAACTCCTGCTCCTGGATCGCGCGGAGCAGCTTCACCTGCATGTTGACCGGGATCTCGCCGATCTCGTCGAGGAAGAGCGTGCCGTCGTGCGCGAGCTCGAAGCGGCCCGGCTTGCTGGTGACCGCGCCGGTGAACGCGCCCTTCTCGTAGCCGAAGAGCTCGCTCTCGATCAGATCGCGCGGGATGGCGGCGCAGTTCACGCGGATGAAGGGCTTGCCGTTGCGCGAGCTGTTCTCGTGGAGCGCGCGCGCGATGAGCTCCTTGCCCGTCCCGCTCTCGCCGGTGATCAAGACGGTGCTCGGCGTGTCCGCGACCTTCTCGATGACCTGGTAGACCTCGGTCATCCGCGCCGACTGGCCGATCAGGCGGTAGCGCCCCGGCTCGGTCGGCTCGGTCCCGACGTCGTGCTGGCTCAGCTCCCGGGTGCGCGTCGCCTTCGAGACGACGTTGCGCAGCTCGCTCTGCTCGAAGGGCTTCGTGATGTAGTCGAAGGCGCCGTGCTTGAGCGCCTCGACCGCGGTGTCGACCGTGCCGTGCGCGGTGATCATGATCACCGGCACGTCCGGGTTGCTCGCGGTCACCCGCTTCAGCAGCTCCATCCCGTCCACGCGAGGCATGCGCAGGTCGGTGATCACCACGTCGACGTGGTGCGCCTCGAGCGCGTCGAGCGCGGCCTGCCCATCCTCGACCGCGATCACCTCGTAGCCGTCTCGATGGAGCTGCGCGCTGAGCACGCGCCGGAGGTTGGGCTCGTCATCGGCGACGAGGATCTGCTTCTTCGCGTCGGACATGGTCGCGTTGGGGCTCGGTACTACACCGGACCGCGACGTGGGCCCAGCGACTTCGGCGCAGCAGTCGCGGCGCCTCGCCCCGTCATGGTTCGGTCACCGGTGCGAAAAGGGTTGCGCACCGTCGCTGCTGGTAATACCTCTTCGAGACCAGAACTGGCTAAGCCACTGGCGGGAGGCGGCGATGACCGGAGTCGAGCAGAGGTGGACGGGGCTTGTTTTGTCGAGCTTTTCAGGCTCGACGGAGGGCTTCACGGTGGTGGAGGGCCCTCTCTCGGAGGGCAAGGTCGACTACGTGGCGGCGGCCACCTGCTTCGCGGGCGCGGCGAGCGAGAAGGCCCGGCTCGGCTTCCGCGTCGCGGTGCTGCTCGCGTGGACCGCGCCGCTCTGGCTCGGGCGGCGCTTCGCCGTCATGGGGAGCCTCGGCGCCGAGGAGCGGAGCGCGGTGCTCGACGCGATGTCGAGGCATCGCTTCTTCGTCGTCCGCGAGCTCTGCCTCTTGCTGAAGCTCATCGCGTGCATGGCGATCTTCCGCTCGCCGGCGGCGCGCGTCCGCTCGGGCTTCGATCGGCCCGCGGCCGAGAAGCGGGCGCTCTCGGTCATCGGTCGCGAGGTGGCGGCGTGATGGCTCGCGTGAGGGACAGGGACGAGACCGACTTCGTGATCGTCGGCACCGGCGCGGGCGGCGCGACCGCGGCGCGCGTGCTGTCCGAGGCGGGCTTCGAGCTCGCGCTGGTCGAGGAGGGCGCGTACCTCGCTCCCGAGGATCGGCCGCGCGAGCTGATCGACGCGATGGCGCGCTCGTTCCGCGGGATGGCCACGCTCGCGACCGACAGCACCGTCCCGATGCCGCTCTTGCAGGGGCGCTGCGTCGGAGGAAGCACCGCGATCAACTCGGGCATCATCTGGCGGATGCCCGAGGACGTGCGCGAGGACTGGCGCGCGCGCTTCGGGCTCGATGCGCTGGTCGGCGAGCGGCTCGATCGCGCGTTCGCGCGCATCGAAGAGGAGCTCTCGATCGGGCCGACGGATCCGAGCATCGCCGGCGAGCACAACCTCCTGATGCAGCGCGCCGCCGAGCGCCTCGGCCTGCCGGGCCGGGTGATCCGTCGCAACGCGCCGGGCTGCAAGGGCAGCCAGCGCTGCCTGCAGGGCTGCCCGAACGCCGCGCGCCAGAGCATGGAGGTGAGCTACGTGCCGCGCGCGCTCGGCCACGGCGCGCGCCTCCACACCAACGCGAAGGTCGAGCGGGTGATCTTCGAGGGCGATCGCGCGGTGGGTGTGCGCGCAGGCGGGCTCGAGATCCGCGCGCGGCGAGGGGTCATCGTCGCGGCGAGCGCGATCTGGACGCCCCTGTTGCTTCGCCGGAGCGGCGTGCGACACGCGCAGCTCGGCGAGCGCTTCCAGGCGCACCCGGGCGCGGCGATGGTCGGAGCGTTCGAGGAGCCGGTGCACATGGGCTTCGGCGCCTCGCAGGGGTACGAGGTCCCGATGCGCGATCGGGGGTTCAAGCTCGAGGCGCTCGCGCTGCCGCCCGACATGCTCGCGGCGCGCCTGCCCGGCGCGGGGCGCGAGTGGCAGAAGCGCGTGGCGCGGCTCGGCCACTACGCGCAGTGGGGAGGGCTCGTGCGGATGGAGGCGAAGGGGCGCGTGAAGCGCGGGCTCTTCGACGGAGTGTCGGTGCGCTTCGAGCCGACCGCGCGCGATCTCGCGGTGCTGAAGGAGGCGCTCTTGCTCACCGGGCGGATGATGTTCGCGGCGGGCGCGCACGAGGTCTACCCGGGGATCGTGGGGCTGCCGGAGATCGTGCGGAGCGAGGACGAGCTCCGGGCGCTCGAGGGCATGACGCTGCGCCGAAAGGACGTGCACCTCGTGGCGTCGCACCTCTTCGGCACCGCGTGCGCGTCGCGCGATCCGAAGGCCGGCGTGGTCGACGAGCACCTCGCGGTGCGCGGCGCGCGCGGGCTCTACGTGATGGACGCGAGCGTCTTCCCGACCAACCTCGGCGTGAACCCGCAGCACTCGATCATGGGCGTGGTGCACGCCGCCGCCGAGGCGCTGGCCGAGCGCGAGAGCGAGCGCGCCGCCGCCTGATCGCCATACCGTATCGTGCCGCGATCGCGCTCGCCGTGACTACCGGCACTCCGGCGGGACCGCTTGTCCGTCCGTCGAGAGCAGGAAGGCGGCCGAGCCGATCATCTGCTGGCAGGACTGCTCGCCGTTGGCGGTGGTCCGCAAGAGCGGGACGGTGCTGCACATCCCGCGGAGGCGCTCGGTCGTGCCGGCCGGCGTCGCGCAGCAGCGCGCGAAACGATCGCACGCACCGGCGGCCGGTGTGCTCGGCGGAGGGCTCGTGCCCGGGGTGATCGTCGTCTGCACAGCCGAGCCGCATCCTCCGGGCACCTGCACGGTCTGACCGCCGGCGACCAGCGTCGCGGACGTGATCTCCCACGGGCCTCCGCGCTGGACGGCGCTGTACGAGTAGGTGCCGCGTCCGCTCGAGCCCTCGACCGCGAACGACCACTGGGCGCTGCCGTAGGAGCCGCCCGAGCTCGACTCGCCGGTGTGCATCCCGACCCACGCCGCGTCGATCTCCGTCCCGAGCAGCGCCTGTGCGCGAGGGCACTCGCGCAGCGCGTCGAGCGCGACCTGATGGCTGTCGTCGATGGACGAGCACGCGCGCGGGCAGAAGATGAAGACCATCGGGAGCAGCGTGGACAGCAAGATCGTCGGCCCCATGAAGAGGACTCGGAGCAGGCCCGATCGCGATCGCTGCGGCGCGATCGGCGGGTACGCGGGCATCGCCGGCGCGGGCTGCGCTTGGAAGGGCGCGGGGCCGGAGGTCGCAGCGCCGAAGCCGCCGATCTGGAAGCGCAGCCCGCAGCGCGTGCACCTCGCCCACTGGAGCCCATCGACCGTCGGATAGGCGGTCGCGATCGCGTCGACACAGTTGGGACACTTCGCTTGGCTCACGCCCACTCACTCTACCGGAGCGGGCGCGCCCAGTCTGCTCGGCGCCGGATCGGATCGACGGCCCACTGTTCAAGGGCCGGGTCGCAAGATCTGGCATAGGCCGGAGGTCACCCTGCGAGCGTCCATCACACGACGACCGATCCGCGGGGCACGCTCGGTGCACCGGCCGCGCCCGCGCCTATCGAACGGAGTCAGGCGGCGACGGCAACATGGCGGACTGGGGAGAGATCTTCGCCTTCACCGCCCCGCCGGGCGAGACGATCGCTCGCGGGACCGTGATGTTCCTCGCGCTCTTCGCGATGATGCGCCTGCTCGGCAAGCGCGAGGGAGGCGCCCATTCCCTGACGGACCTCCTCGTCGTGGTGCTCGTGGCGCAGGCGGCCGCACAGGGGATCTCCGGATCGGCGAGCAGCATCGGCGACAGCCTCCTCTCGACCGCGACGGTCTTGTTCTGGAGCGTCGCCCTCGACGCGCTGGCGTATCGGTGGAAGCCCCTCGCTCGCTTCCTCAAGGGGGGCCCCTCGCCCATCGTCATCGACGGCCGCATCAACCAGAAGGCCCTCCGTCGCGAGCTCATGACGCGCGAGGAGCTGATGGAGGAGCTCCGCCTCCGTGGCGTCTCCGACGTGAGCACGGTCGCGCGCGCGTACCTCGAGATGAACGGCATGCTCAGCGTGCTCATGAAGAAGCCGCGCGAGGTGGAGGAGCCGGCGTCGGGACAGCCGCTCCCGTGACCGCTCCGATCATCGTGGCGGCGGTCCAGTCGGCACATCGCGCCCAGAGCGCGGCAGCGAGCGCGGCGTCGCGCGAGAGGGCGCTCGGCGTGTCCTCGCGACAGTCGACGAACGAGCGGCCGTGCAGCCCCTCGATCGAGGGATCGGTCGCGCAGAAGAGGCTGGTGAGCGCGCCCGCGCGCGGAGGCTTCATCGAGCGCGTGAGGAGCGGCCGGATGGGCCAGGGCACGTGACGCCAGGCGTCGGACGCGACGTCGCCGGGATCGGCGACGACACTGATGGGCGTGGCGGAACGGCGCGCGAGCTCGTGATGGAGGAGCATCACGCAGAGCTTCGAGACGGCGTACTCGCGGACGCCCGTGAGGGTGCGGGTGGGCGCGCGGAGCGAGTCGAGCTCGAGCGCCTCGACGCGCGCGTGCGATCCGGAGCCGAGGTGGACCACGCGCTGCACGTGCGGCCGGAGCAGCTGGGTGAGCAGGAAGTGGCCGAGGCAGTTGACGCCGAACGCGAGCTCGAAGCCGTCCTTGGTGAGGCCGCGCGCGCCGGCCACGCCGGCGTTGTTGATCAGCGCGTCGATGCGCGGGGTGAGGCGGGCGATCGACTCGGCGCCCCGGCGCACCGACGCGAGATCGGCGAGATCGAGCTGTACGATGTGGACGTCGCCGCCGGCGTTCCGCGCCGCGCGCTCCACCTCTCGGGCGCGCTCGAGGCTCCGGCAGGCCAGCAGCAAGCGCGCTCCACGTGCGGCGAGCGCCTCGGCAGTCGCGCGGCCGACGCCGGTGTTGGCGCCGGTGATCACGTACGTGCGGCCGACGAGATCGGCCGTCACAAGAGCCTCACGCCAGCGCCGATGCACGACCAGAGCACCGCGCCCGGGATCGATCCGATCGCCGCGATCCAGAGCTGCCGGAGCGGAGGTATGCGGCGCACGCCAGCCGCGAGGTTGGCGAGGTGAAACCCCATCGGCAGCCATCGCACCGCGATCAGGAAGGCCGGGTGATCGATCGGGAAGCGCCTGAGCCACGCCGGCACCCGTGCGAGCTTGTCGTCGAGCGACACGTCGCCGCTCGAGCCGCGCGCGAGGCCGTATTGGATCATCGACGCGATCGTCCAGCCGGCCCAGGTGATCACGCTGCCGATCGCCCACCCGTAGGCGGCCGCGCTGGCGAGCGCGACGAGCTCGCTCGGGAACGGCGCTGCACCGAGGAGCGCCTGCACCCCGACCATCACGAGCGGGGCCACCACGCCGAAGCGCTCGATCAGCGCGTCGGGCCCGCCGATCGCGCGGACCCAGCGCTCGAGGAAGAAAACCCCGATCAGGAACCCGACGACGAGCAGCGGGCCCGGCCCGACGCGGAGCCGTCGCATGGTCAGCACGCCGACACCCGGCCGGGCTCGACCTCGTCGCGCACGCAGCGTGGTGGCAGGAGCAGCCACTCGTTCAAGAAGGGGCCGAAGACCTGCTGGAGGACCCCAGCGCCGACGTCGGCGAGCATGCCCCACGCGACGATGGTGTCGCCGCGGTAGGGGCTGAGCGAGAGGAAGCCGCGGCCGGCGCGGATGTCGTGCGGGCGGCTTCGATCGAGCTCGAAGCGCATCTCGTGGCGCGCGTCGTCGACCCGCATGCGCACGAAGTACGCGGCCTCGCCGATCCCGTAGGTGTGGTGCATGCGGACGATGCGGACGCCGCCGCGCTCGTCGACCACGCGCGCCTCGTCGAGGGAGGGGATGAGGCGCGAGTACGAGGAGGGGTCGCGCACGGTGGCCCACACGCGATCGATCGGCGCGCGCACCCGCTGCCAGCTGCTGCCGCCGACGAAGTGGTTCGCGCCCTCGCGCCGTGAGGTGTTGCGGCGCACCAGCTCTCCGCGCGAGAGCAGCGCGCGCTCGCTCGGATCGAAGGGCGCGGCGTCCTGCGCTTCTAGGCCATGGACGAGGGCGGATGCGCCGAGGAGCGCGATGCCGATGATGGCCCCTCTCGCGGGGCGCCGACGGTCCTGCATGAGCGAGCAGATGCGCGAGTTGGCGCATGCGGCTCACGTGAGCCATCGGTCGCGCGAGCTGCATCTCGGAGCGAGTGCGCATCGCAACGCCGGTCGCTCTCGTGCTCGTCATGCTCGCCTCGCCGGCCTCGGTGCAGCGACGCCTGGACCTCGTCGTACACCAGCGCGTGGTCGGTCTCATCGAGCCGATGGGGGCCGAGCACGCGCTCCGGATCGGCCTGCGCGCGCCGCTCGGCGATCCGCGCGAGCTGCTCTTCACCAACGCGCACGTGGAGGTCGGGGGAGTCAACTACACCTCGCCGATCGACTCGATCACGGGCGGCTATCTCGAGGTGAGCCCCATCGCGCTCTTGATCCTGCGGGCCGAGCTCACCGCCACCGCGATGTGGCCGATCGGGATGGACGGCGCCGGCTATTACGACGCGGAGAGCTACGGGGCGGACAACGATCTGCGCGCGGAGCGAGGCCGCCACGCGAGCGGCTGGAATTTCCTGGTGAGCGCGACGTTGCAAGGCGCCGTCCCGATCGGCCCGCTCCGGCTCTTGATGCTCGACGAGCTCACGCTCGAGCACGTCACCCTCGGCGACGCCGACTTCCACTTCGACCCGCGCCGAGACGCGGTGCTCGCGCGGCAGGACTGGGTGCTCGGCAACCGCGCCATGTTGCTCCTCGAGGCAAACGTCGAAGGGTCGCTGCTCCGCTTCGGCGCCTACCACGATCTGCGCTTCGTCCCGCGCTCGGAGTCGCTCGCCACGCAGCTCGGCGGCATGGTCGCCCTCGCCGTCGACGCCGGCCCGAGCGTCCCCGAGGTCATGCCCTTCGTGCGGATGGGCGCGTACCTCGACGGCGCGCGCGCCGGCTCGTTCACGCTGCTCGGCGGCGTGATGATCCGCTACGACGTCGCGCGCCTGCGGTGACCGATCTCAGCCCAGGACGAAGTTCTCGAGGATCACGATCGCGATGCCCGTCAGCGCGCCGCCCGCGATCACGCCTGCGCAGATAGGCTCCATGTTGTCGACGATCACCCGCTTGGCCCAGCCGTCCTTCTTCTCGAAGGTCGCGTTCGCGACCCAGAAGAAGAGGCCGCCGAGGAACATCGCGAGGCAGGTGCTGAAGGGGATCAAGAACGCCAGCCCGATCGCGACGCCGCTCACCCAGAACTTGCCCTTGGTCGCCACGCGCAGCGCCTCGAGGACGATGCCGGCGATGCCGCCGACGAGGGCCGCCCAGCGCGCCGAGACCGGCAGCGTCTCGATGCCATTCGTCAGGAGCTCCGCGATCGCCTTCCAGGCCGACGCCGAGGGCATCGGGTACTGCTCGGTGATCATCCCCGCCGGCCCGTTCTGCAGGAAGATCAGGTAGAACACCGGCACCGCCGCGAGGCCGCCCGCGAGGATCCCGAGCACGTGCCCGATCGCTTGGTGGCGCGGCTTGCCGCCGAGCATGTAGCCCGGCTTGATGTCCATCAGGAGGTTCGCCGAGTTGCCCGCGACCTCGGCGGTGATGCCGGCGGTCGCCATGTTCGTGGTGATGTTGCCCGGCGCCAGCACCGCGTAGGTCAGCTGTGTCAGCTTCCCGAGCGAGCCGGTCGGCGTGATCGACGTGAGCGCGGTCGAGTTCACGCCGATCAGCGTGAACACGAAGATGAGCGGGATGCCGACGAGGCCGAGCCAGATCTCGACGTCGAAGAAGAGCCAGGCGAGCGCGACGACCAGGCCGCCGACGATCGGGATCCCGATCGCGAAGACGACCATCGGCAGCTCGATGTCCTTGAGGCTGTG
>JAEZBP010000310.1 GCA_023427125.1 Pseudomonadota bacterium
CGACTGGATGACGACGGGCGACCAGGCGATCGAGGACGGCGACGGCGGCGGCTCCATCGTCGACGTCGAGGGCGAGGTCCGCGGCGAGCAAGAGGCCGCGCGCATGATCGGGCTCGATCGCGAGGGCCTCGCGCAGCAGGCCCTCGGCGCGTGCCCGATCGCTGCGGCCGCGCGCGACGGCCGCAGCGAGGACGCCGACGTCGGCGTTGCGGCCGAGGCGATGCCACGCCGAGGTGAGCTCGCCCTCGGCGAGGATCAGATCGCCGCGCTGGTAGTCCTCGAGCGCCCGCGCGTAGGCGAGCAGGCCCTCGATCTCGGGATCGCCCTCGCCGAGCTCCGCGGCGCGGGTGAGGAGAGAGACCGCCGTCGAGGCCTGCACACGATCGATCCCCGGCGCGCGCGCGAGCGGCGCGTCGAGCCGGGCGCGGGCCTCCGCCACGAGATCGCGGGAGCGCGAGTCGCGCACACCGGCCCAAGTCAGCGCGACGACGCCGCTGAGCAGCGTGAAGGAGAGAGAGAGCCACACGACGCGACGGCGCATACGCGGCGAGTCGATCCCGCCCCGTCGTGGAGGTCAAGTTCTCTGCAGGCTCCCTCGCGTGGGGCTTTCCCCGATCGGTGCGGATCGCCAGCGGCTAGGAGACTGATGGGGCAAGGAGTCGGCCGTTGTCCAACCGTATGACCCGCGTCCTCGTCGCGGATGGTGACCGTGAGGCGCGCCAGGGCGCGGCCTTCGTGCTGCGCCGCGCGGGGTGCAGCGTGGTGGCGTGCCCGGGCGCGATGTCGCTCGTCCGAGCGATGGACGCTCACGAGCGCGGCTCACCCGGTGGGCGCCTCTCGGTGCTGGTGATCGCGTCGCCGCTCCCGCAAGCCGGCGGGATCGCCGAGCTCGCGCGGCTCGGGGTGTTCGCGCTCGGTGTGCCGGTGATCGTGACGCTGCGAGCGCTCGATCGCAGCGTCGAGAGAGGCGCGATCGCCGCCGGCGCGACGCTGGTGTCCACCGCCGGGACCGAAACCACCGCGAGCGCGGTGCGGCACGTCATCGAGCAGGAGCGGCGCTGGGGAGGAGAGTGGATCTCCACCGGCCTCCTCGAGCGCCTCACTTCGTAGCTGAGACGAAAGGCCTCGCCGCGCCCGCAGCGAGGCGAGCTCTGGCGACGTGGGCGCAGGGGCTAGCGTCCAGGCGTACGGGGGATCGTCGGAGGTGACCGATGGCGAAGAGCGTGCTCGTGGTCGACGACGACGAGGACATTCGTGAGGTGCTGGAGGCGCTCATCGAGCGGTGGGGCTACGAGGTCGCCACCGCTGGGACCGGCAAGCAGGCGCTCGAGGTGCTGCACGGGCGGGAGGAGCTCCCCGGCCTCGTGCTGCTCGATCTCACGATGCCGGACATGAGCGGCTGGGCGGTGCGCGACGCGATGCTCGCCGAGCCGCGGCTCGCGGACGTCCCCGTGGTGGTCTTGTCGGGAATGGCCGACGCGGGAGGCTCTGAAGAGGCGTCCCGCACCGCCGGGGTGCTGCTCAAGCCGGTCCGCACCGAGAAGCTACAAGAGGTCCTCGAGACGCACCTCGGTGCGGCGGCCTGACCCTCACATCCGGACGAGCAGGAGGCTGACGACCGCGAAGGTGGTCGAGTCGTAGCGCGCGAGGAGCAGGTGGCCGTCGCCCGCAGCGAGCACGTCGGTGAACGTCATGCCGGTCGCGAGCACGCGCGCGTCGGAGAGCGTGATCGCGCCGTCCGCCACCGCCGTCGCGTACGAGGTGATGGGGCCGCCGAAGGCCGCGGTGACGAGGCGGCCGTGCACGAGCGAGAACGTCGAGGGGACCGGCGCGCCGCTCGGATCGAGCACCTCGCTCAGCGTGCCGAGATCGATCGGCGTGCCGCTCTCGAGCGCGGCCTCGTAGGCCGCGCGCGGGATGAGGCGGGGCTGTGAAGAGAAGTCGTCGCCCACACCGGCCGCGAGGATGAAGTCGGGGCCGACCGCGACCGAGCCGCTGTACGTGCCGAAGCCCGTGCCGATGTGCACCACGCGATCGGCCGTCGCGAGATCCGCCGCGTAGAGGCCCTGCCCTTCGTCGAGCGAGCCGAGGCCGAAGCCGTTGACGAGGTAGTGGTCCGCGTCGGTCCACGCCGCGTCGAAGTTGCCGGGCGCGGCCTCCTTGGAGGCGGCGCCGTCCTCGAGGCTCATGCGGACGATCTCGCCGGGCGATCCGGTCGCGCTCCTCGTGTAGCCGAAGAGCGCCTGACCGCCCTCCGGATCGAGGTCGAGGTAGCCGCCGGCGAAGACGAGGTCACCGCTGTCCTCGGCGTCGACGTCGAACGTCCCGACCGCGCTCGGCGCGGGCGCCGACGCCGGATCGAGCGCCCACCGCGAGAGCGTGAGCGTGGTGACGGTCCCCTCGGTCGACGCGCTCAGATCGAAGACCGTCACGTCGCCGTCCGCGACCTGCGTCGCGAACGCGCTCGCGCCGCGGCAGAAGTGCGCGACCGGCACGAGGCCCTCGCCGAGCGCCGCATCGAGAGCGCTCACGTCGCCGCCGCAGTCGGCGATGCAGACCGAGCGCACGCACGCGTAGCCCGCGTCGCACCCTTCCGTTTCGCAGCCCGCGGGGCCCGCGTCGCCCGGCCCTCCACCGTCCACGGCGCCACCGTCGGCGCCCGCGTCCTCGCTCAGCGCCGGACCATCGCAGCCGGCGATCCAGAGCGCCGCCATCAACCCAACTCGTGCTGCTCGACTCATCGCGTGCTCTCCCTCTGCCTCGCTCCCCGCGAGGCGTGTCGAGGGCGGAGCCGAGCGCGCGCGCGGCGAGAAACCAGCTCCCACACCCCGTGGAGCTCGCTCCGCCCGTGCACACAGCAGGTCTCCTGGCTCCGGATCGTCCGGCCGCGGGCTGCCTTCCCAATCGATGATGATCGATCAGTGGCTCGTCGCCCGAGGTCGTCCCCGGTCACAGTGGCGGGGGCCGCGCCGGTCTCGCACCGGCTTCCCTCTTCGGGATCACGATGGCGTGATCCCTCGCGCCGCGATAGCCGCGGCGACTGCGCGCACGTTCTCTCGGTTTTCAGCTTCGAAGCTCCGCCAGGAGGCGGAGCGGTGCGCCCTGATACTCCTCGAGGGAGGCAGGGGCAAGGACAAGGGCACGTCGCGTCCGCTCCGCTTGAGGCGGGCCGCCGAGAAGGGTCATCATCGGGGGATGACGCGCCTCGCGATGCTCCTCGTGCTGCTGTCGGCGTGCGCGCCGCCCTGCGAGGACACGCCGCTCGCGCCGGTGAGCGCGCCCCCCGCGTTCCTCGTCGAGCTGAGCGAGCACGGCTCGCCCGAGCGGCCCCAGGACGGCGGGCCTCCCTCGCTCGACGTGCCGCGCTCGGCGCTCGCGCTCTACGCGGCGGACGGATCGATCCTCTCCGATCGCTGGCTCGACACGACCACGCGCTGGCAGGGCGCGCGCGGCACCTTCGATGGGCTCGACCCGCTGCCCTGGCACCAAGAGCCGGCGCGGGTGACCCTGGCGATCGACGATCCTCCATCGCTCGTCGCGATCAATCCGGCGGACGCGTCCATCGTCCGGAACCTCGCGCTGCCGCCCGGCGGCCCGATCACCGACGTCGCGTCGAGCCTGCTCGCGCGCGCCGACGGCCTCGCGCTGATCAACCTCGAGAGCGGCGCCACGATCCGGCCGATCGATCTCGACGCGCTCGCCGGCGAAGGCACGCGGCCCGGTCGCGTCGCGCCGTTCGCGAACGGGACCCTCGCGGTGGGCTTGGCGCGCGCCGACGAGGAGCTCGGCGCGGTGGCGATCGTCGACGGCACCTCCGCCACGGCCGCGCCGGCGCGGCTCGATCTGGCGGGGCTGCGCGGATGCACGGAGGTCAGCGCGCTTCACGGCGAGCCATCGCGCGTCGCGGTGCTCTGCGCGAGAGAGCCGGCCGGCCTGGCGCTGCTCGAGGCGGGCGAGAGCGTCCGCGTGGTGACGATCCGCGCCGGGATCCTCCCGGCGAACGCCGAGGCGCTGGTCGCCGCGAGCAATGGATGGGTAGCGGTGCTCGCGCGCGGCAGCGAGGAGACACCCGACCTGCTCGTCGCGATCAACCTCGACACCGGCGCCCTCGTGAGGCTCCGCGAGGAGCGCTGGTCGCCTCGCTTCGGTCCTGCGCTCGGCGAGGGCGCGTTCGACCCGATGACCCGCGAGCTCTGGTGGCCCTCCGTCGAGCTCGGCATCGCGCGCTTCCGCCTCGAGCCCACCGGCTTCGTCGCGATCGCGCCGCTCGCCACCCCGAGCTGCCAGCGCTCTCCGGCGCGGCGCATCCGACACCTGCCGTGATCTTCTTCCTCAGCGACTTCGGGACGACCGACGTCTACGCGGGCGTGGTCGAGGCGGTCATCGCGGACATCGCGCCGAGCGCGCGGGTGATCGCCCTGACCCACGGCGTGCCTCCGCAGGATCTGCGACACGGGAGCTTTCAGCTCTTGGCGGCGGCGCCGCACCTGCCCGCCGGCTCGATCGTCCTCGCGGTCGTCGATCCCGGCGTCGGCTCCGAGCGACGCGCGATCGTCGTCGAGGGTGAGAGGCACGTGTGGGTCGCGCCCGACAACGGCCTGCTCGAGGCCGCGCTCACGATCGATCGCCCGCGGCGCGCGTTCGCGATCGTCGATAGGCGCTACCGCCTCGAGCGCGTGTCGACGACCTTCCACGGGCGCGACGTCTTCGGGCCGGCCGCCGCCCACCTCGCGCTCGGCGTCGATCCCTCCGCGCTCGGGCCACCGGTCCCGCTCGATCAGCTCGTCTCGCTCGGCGTCGCGCCGGCGGACGCCCGCGGTGAGGTGTGGACCTTCGATCGCTACGGCAACGCGATCACCACGATCCGCTCGCCGGCCGAGCCACCGCGCGCGGTGCGGGTGAAAGATCGCGAGCTGCCGTACGCGACGCACTACGCCGAGGTCGCGCCCGGCCAGGCCCTCGCGTTGCCGGGCTCGAGCGGCCTCGTCGAGCTCAGCGTGCGCGACGGCTCCGCGCGAGAGGCGCTCGATCTCGAAGCCGGCGCGCGCGTCAGCCTCGCCGATCCCGGCTGATGATCAAGGCGTGACGTCGAACCCCGACGTTCCGCCGCCGGGTCCGGGAGACACGTCGAAGTCGCTCGCGTCGGGCACCAGCGCGCGCCGGTTCTCCTCCGCGTCCGCTTCCGCCTCCTGCTGGCGGCGCCGCTGCTCCTCGAGCTGGCGCTGAGTCTCTCCTCCGAGGTCGTCGAGCAGCGTGTCGCGGGTGCCCGGGACGTCGAAGGGGTCGTTGCCGGTGCGGCCTTGCGTGGGATCCTGCGCCGACGCGGCGGCAGGCACCAGCGCGAGGGAGAGCGCCAGGGCGGCGAGCCACGGCGCGCGCTTGCGTGTGGTCATCAGTCGATCTCCGTCTTCTTCACGACGGAGATCGATAGGCCCCGGTGACGGCGCTACGCCGTGGTCCCGGCGGTGATCGGCGCGGTCTCGGCGAAGGTCCACTCGCTGTTCTCGCGCTGGAGCCGCTCGAGCTCCCACTGGTCGCGCAAGAGCGCGACGGGCAGGCCGTCGATGTCGGTCACCGCGAGGGGCACGCGCTTGGCGCTGAGCTCCTTGGGATCCTTCGCCTCGCGCACCCAGCGCGCGAACCCGTAGCCCAGGCGATCGAGCCCGACCTTCGCGCCGTACTCGTGCTCGAGCCGATACGCGAGCACCTCGAACTGCAGCTGGCCGACCACGCCGAGGATCGGATCCTTCTCGCGGCCCGGCTCGAAGAAGAGCTGCACGGTGCCCTCCTCGGCCAGCTCCGAGAGGCCCTTCTGCATCTGCTTGCGCTTCATCGGATCGATGAGGCGCATGCGCGCGAAGTGCTCGGGGCTGAAGCGCGGCACCGAGTCGAAGGTGAGCGGCGCGTCGCTCGCGAGCGTGTCGCCGATGCGGAAGAGCCCCGGGTCGTGCAGCCCCACCACGTCGCCGGCCCACGCCTCGTGCACCGTCTGGCGCTCGTCGGCGAAGAGCTGCTCGGCGCGCGCGAGGCGGATCTGCTTGCCGAGCCGGTAGTGATGGACGCGCATCCCGCTCTCGAACTTGCCGCTCACGATCCGCATGAACGCGATGCGATCGCGGTGCGCCGGGTCCATGTTCGCCTGCACCTTGAAGACGAACGAGGTGAAGCGCTCGTCGCCCGGCTGGATGACGCCCTCGCTGGTCTCGCGCGGGCCGGGGGACGGGCAGATGCCGGCGAAGTCCTCGAGGAAGGGCTCGACGCCGAAGCTCGTGAACGCGCTGCCGAAGAAGACAGGCGAGATCTCGCCGGCGAGGAAGCGATCCCGATCCCACTCGTCGCCGGCGCCCTCGAGCAGATCGAGCGAGGTGCGGAGCTCGCCGACCTGCTCGTCGCCGAGGAGCGCGTCGAGCGTCGGATCCTCGAGGCCGCTCACCTTCACCGGCGCCTTGCTGGCGTTCTTCGCGGTGCGCTCGAACGAGAGCACGCGCTTGCCCTGCCGGTCGTAGACGCCCTTGAAGAGGTCGCCGCTGCCGATCGGCCAGGTGACGGGGACGGTGGCCAGGCCGAGCACCTCCTCGACCTCGCTCATCAGCTCGAAGGGATCGCGCGCCGGGCGATCGAGCTTGTTGACGAACGTGACGATCGGCGTGCCGCGCATCCGGCAGACGTGGAAGAGCTTCTTGGTCTGCGCCTCCACGCCCTTGGCCGCGTCGATCAGCATGATCGCGCAGTCGGCCGCGGTGAGCGTGCGGTAGGTGTCCTCGCTGAAGTCTTGGTGGCCCGGCGTGTCGAGGAGGTTGTAGCGGATGCCGCCGTAGTCGAACTGGAGCACCGAGCTCGTGATGCTGATGCCGCGCTTCTTCTCGAGCTCCATCCAGTCGCTGGTCGCCGACTTCTGCGCGCGCCTCGCCTTCACCGCGCCGGCCGAGTGGATCGCGCCTCCGTAGAGGAGGAGCTTCTCCGTCAGCGTGGTCTTGCCCGCGTCGGGGTGAGAGATGATGGCGAAGGTGCGCCGCCGCTCGTGCTCGGTCTTCATGCGAAGGGCGGGATGTGGCACCCCTGCCGCCTGCGAGCAAGCGAGGCGCGAGCGCGCGGCTCAGCTCTTCGCGGCCACCCGGCGGGTGAATTCGAGGAGCAGCGTGGCGAGGGAGTCCGGGTGGCTCATGTGCGGGACGTGCCCGTACTCGCGCAGGCGGTGGACCTCGGCGTGCGGGGGGAGGTGCGCCTCGAAGAAGCGCCGGTGGGCGTCGTGGAGGATGCGATCGGCGTCGCCCCAGAGGACCGTCACCGGCATGGAGAGCCGCGCGAGCTCCTCGGCGCGCAGCAGATCGGCCGGGCGCATGCTGCGGAGGAGCTGCTCGATCCCCTCGCG
>JAEZBP010000321.1 GCA_023427125.1 Pseudomonadota bacterium
AGTACTTCACGACGGAGGAGGTCCCATGGCGAGCATCTCGACGGGTCAGGCAGAGGGCGGCAAGCGCGCGTTGGATCACGAGATCCCGCTGATCCCGTTCATCGATCTCCTGCTCTGCTGCATCATGTTCCTGCTGGTCACGGCGGTGTGGAACCAGCTCTCGGCGATCCAGGTGGACGGGCCGGGCAGCACGGGTGAGATCACGGGTCCGCTGGAGCCCCAGCCGCTGACCGTCCAGGTCGGCGCGAACGGCTACACGCTGATCGGCGACGCGGGCGATCGCGTCGAGGTACCGAAGAGCGGGCAGGACTACGACGTGGCCGGCCTGCGGCAGCACCTCGACGCGCGCCGGAGCGCGGCGCCCAACGAGCGCAGGGTCGTGGTCGCCGCGGACGATGGCGTGCTCTACGCCGACCTGGTGCTCGCGATGGACACCTTGGTCGGCGCCGGCTTCCCCGACGTGAGCGTCAGCGGGGCGCCTTGAGGTCTCAGAGATCGTCGAGGGTCTCGCCTTCGCTCGGCGGAGCGAGATCGTCGAGGGTCTCGCCCTCGCTCGGCGGCGCAAGATCGTCGAGGGTCTCGCCCTCGCTCGGCGGCGCCAGGTCGTCGAGGGTCTCGCCCTCGAGATCGTCCAGGGTGAGATCGTCCCCGCCGAGATCGTCGAGGGTGGGGCCGCCGAGATCATCCGGCATCGGATCGCCCTCGGCGCCCAGCGGGTCGATGTCACCTCCGGCCCCCTCCTCCTCACACCGATCGACGTCCCCCGGCGACGAGGAGAGCCACGTCGAGAGGAAGGGGACATACGTGGTGAGGAGCAGCGCGGCGACCAACACGCCGATGAAGGGGAGCACCGCGCGGTAGAGCGTGGTCACCGGCTGCTTGAAGCGGAAGCTCGAGATGAAGAGGTTCAGGCCGACCGGCGGCGTGAGGTACCCGATCTCGAGGTTCAACAAGAAGATGATCGCGAGGTGATAGTCGTCGATGCCGAAGTGATGGGCGAGCGAGGCGCACGCCGGCAACGTCAGGAGGGGCACCACCACGACGATCGCCGTGAAGATGTCCATCAGCATCCCGACGACGAGCAGGAGCAGGTTGAGCGCGATGAGGAAGACGATCGGCGAGTCGGTGATGCCGCTGATCCAGATGACCATCTGCTGCGGCACCTGCGCGTCGATGAGGTAGCCGGTGAAGCCGAGCGCGGTGACGAGGATCGCGAGGATCGCGCCGAGCATCGTCATGCTCTCTTTGATGACGCGCGGCAGATCGCGGAAGATGTTGATGTCGCGGTAGATCACGACCTCGATGAAGAGCGCGTAGAGCGCGACGACGGCCGCCGCCTCCGAGATGCTGCCGGCCCACAGGGCGAAGAGGAGCACCACGGGGATCATCAGCTCCCACTTGCCCTCCCACGCGGCGGCGCGCGCCTCCTTGTCGGTGGCGAGCTTGTAGATCGCGATGGCGAACCAGCCCACCGAGATGAAGGCCAAGAGCCGCAGGATGGCCATGCCGAGGCTGCCGCGGGTCTCGGCCGGCTTGTTTCGCCAGCCGATGATCGCCGCGTAGCCCATCATCATCAGCACCGTGAGCGCGCCCGGGACGATCCCGGCGAGGAAGACCTTGTCGATCAGGATCTGCGCGACGACGGCGTAGAGCACGAGCGGCACGCTCGGCGGGAAGATGAGCCCGAGGCTGCCACCCGTCGTCACGAGCCCGAGCGAGAAGAGCTTCGGGTAGCCCTCCTTCAGCAGCGCGGGCAGGAGCAGGCCGCCGATCGCGACGATGGTGATGCCGCTGCCGCCGGTGAAGATCGTGAACCACGCGCTGCCGACGATGCACACCATCGCCAGGCCGCCCGGCAGCCAGCCGAAGAAGGCCTTCGACAACCGCACGATGCGGGTCGGGGCGCCGCTCTCCGCGAGCAAGTAGCCCGCGAAGGTGAAGAGCGGCAGCGTCACCAGCATCGGCGACTCGGAGAAGCGCTCGCTGAAGACGTCGGTGGTGACGGAGACGATGCTGCCCTCCTGCTGGAAGAGGATCAGCGAGGCGGCGCCGAAGACCGCGAAGAGCGGCGCGCCGAGAAAGGCGAAGACGACGAGGAGAACGACGATCAGCGCGTCCATCGCTCAGCCCTCCCCTGCCTCAGCCGAGGCCTCGGACCCGACGCTGGTGGCATCCGGCTCGGGCGGCGGCTTGCCGAGCCCGATGAACGCGCCGATCGCGTTCGTGAGCAGGCGGACCGCGATCACGACGAACCCGACGGGGATGATGAACTGCAGCGCGGCGACGGGGTTGTCGAGCGTGACGCCGAGCGCCTCGAAGGCGGAGCGTACGGCGCAGGAGATCGGCGCGGGATCCATGCGCGCGTCGGCGAGCTCGGCGACGGTGGCGTCACAGAGGTGGATCTGATCGCCGCTCGCGCCATAGAGCGTGTAGCCGGCGTTCTCCATGGCGATGCGCCGCACCTGGGCCCAGAACGCGCGCGCGAGGATGAAGGCGATCGCCGACGCGGCCAGCCCAACCACGCCCTGCATCAGGAGCCTCACCCGGTGCGGCGCGAGGCGCGGGAGGATGTCGATCGCGATGTGGCGGCCCTCGCGCGGCGCGCGCGCCGCGCCCAG
>JAEZBP010000323.1 GCA_023427125.1 Pseudomonadota bacterium
GCAGCTCCCGCACGAGCCACCGCAGCCGTCGCTCCCGCAGGTGCGCCCCGCGCAGCTCGGCGTGCACACGCACGTCCCCGCGGCGTTGCACGCGCTGCCGGTCGGGCAGGTCCCGCAGGAGCCTCCGCAGCCATCGCTCCCGCAGTCTCTCCCGCTGCACGCCGGCACACAGACGCACGCGCCGGACGCGTCGCAGGCCTCGCCGCTCGGGCAGGTGCCGCACGAGCCGCCGCAGCCGTCGCTCCCGCACGAGCGCCCCGAGCAGCTCGACACGCACACGCAGACGTTCTCCGCGGTGCAGATCTCCGGGCTCGCGCACGTCCCGCACGAGCCGCCGCAGCCGTCGCTCCCGCACTCGCGCCCATCGCACTGCGGCGCGCACTCGCAGCGACCGGACGCGTTGCACGTCAGCGTCCCCTCGCAGGTCCCGCACGTGCCACCGCAGCCGTCGGTCCCGCACGAGCGCCCCGCGCAGTCGGGGACGCAGCCGTCGCAGGCCGACGCGTCGATCCGGCAGCCCGCGTCGCAGCTCAGGCTGCCCTCCCCGAAGCCGAGCGAGCCGCAGGTGGCGCCGCCGAGGTCGGCGCCGTCGCAGTCCTCCTCGCCCTGACGCGCCCCATCTCCGCAGCGCGCCGCCGAAGCGTCGGGCTCGACGCTGGGGCCTCCGTCCATCCGTTGGCCCGCGTCGCGCGGCGGCTCGTAGCGCGTGTCGCCGAGACACCCGCTCGCCACCACCATCCATGCGCTCACGACAAGAAAGAGGCCTCGCATGCGCGCAAGCTACGCGATCAGCGAGCGTTTTTCCCCCCGAACGCGGCGGCTACCGATCAGAGGGCCATGCGAGGCCGGATCCTCGTGCTCCTCGAGCCGATCACGGGGCTCTTCCCGGAGCGCTGGCGGCGCGCGGCGGCGCGCCTCGGCCGGCACGTGGAGCTGCGCGTCGTCGCGTCGCTGCTCATCGCGGTGGGGCTCGGGTGGGCGTTCGTGGAGCTGAGCGACGCGGTGCTCGAGCAGGAGACCCACGCCTTCGATCGAGCGGTGCTGCTCGCCCTCCGCGAGCCGGGTGACCCCGCCGATCCGCTCGGGCCGCGCTGGATGCACGAGGTCGGGCGCGACATCACCGCGCTCGGCGGCTTCGCGGTCCTCTCGCTGCTGACCGCCGCGGTGGTCGGCTACCTCTGGCTCCGCCGCCAACATCGGGCGGCCTTGGTGCTCCTCGCCGGCGTCCTCGGCGCGGCGCTGCTCAGCCCGCTGCTCAAGGCGGCGTTCGACCGCCCTCGCCCCGCGCTCGTGCCCCACATGGCCGAGGTCTACTCGACGAGCTTCCCGAGCGGGCACGCGATGATGTCCGCGGCGACCTACCTCGTGCTCGGCATGATGCTGGCCCGGGTGCACCGAGGTCGGCGCGTGCGCGCCTACATCGTGACGGTCGCGGCGCTCCTCGCGCTGCTCGTCGGGCTCAGCCGCGTGTACATCGGCGTGCACTGGCCGACCGACGTCCTCGCGGGCTGGGCGATCGGCGCGCTCTGGGCGATCGTGGTCTGGACCCTCGCGCGCTGGCCGAAGAGGCCCCGGCGCCCCGCCGAGGAGCCCGCCGCCTCCCCGGCGTGACGAAAGCCGCATCACAACCTCGTCAGTGCTCGCGGGAGCTGGAATACTGGCCTGTACTGTCTCGCCGGAGAGCTCGACGATGCGCCGACATGCAGTTTCTTGGATTATGGGTCTCGTCTTGCTCGCCGGATGCGCGAGCAACAACGGCAACCGCCCGCGCGACGGCGGCGGCTCGATGGACGGCGCCGAGCCGGGCGACGGAGGCGGCGACTGCGAGCGCGACGAGGACTGCGTCGACGACGGGATCTTCTGCAATGGCGGGCTCGCCTGCCTCGAGGGCCGCTGCGTCGCCTCGGAGATCCCGACCTGCAACGACGGCATCGCGTGCACGCGCGACGAGTGCATCGGCGCCACCGACGAGTGCCAGAACACGCCGATCGACAGCGCGTGTCCGCCCGGCAACGTCTGCATCCCCGGCTCGGGCTGCGGCACCGCGCCGAGCTGCGAGTTCGACTCCGACTGCACCGGCGACGGCATGTACTGCAACGGCGACGAGGTGTGCGTCGGCGGCGTGTGCATGAGCCCGGCGGCCGGCCGCGACTGCGCGGACGACAACTCCTGCACCGCGGACGAGTGCGTCGAGGCCACCCGCAACTGCGCGAGCACGCCCTACCCCGACTTCCTCACCAACACGATGCGCTGCGGCACCGGCGCGAACGACTGCGTGGTCTGCCCCGAGCCCGATCCGTCGCTCCACCAGGTCGCGGTCTGCGCCGCGGGGGCGTGCGGCCTCGCGTGCATGCCGGGCTTCACCGATCGCAACGGCGACCCGGCCGACGGCTGCGAGTACGGCTGCACGATCGTCCCCGGCGTCGACGCGCCGGACGACGCGTTCACCGACGGCAACTGCGACGGCATCGACGGCGATCGCGCGCTCGCCATCTTCGTCTCGACGAGCGGCAGCGACGGCAGCGACGGCCTCACGCCGAGCACCGCGGTCGCGAGCCTTCGGCGCGCGTTCGAGCTCTTCGCCGCCGCGCCGACG
>JAEZBP010000326.1 GCA_023427125.1 Pseudomonadota bacterium
CCTCGAGCACGAGCGCGCCGAGGTCATGCGCGCGGTGGACGAGGCCGAGCGCCTCGCGCCGCGCGAGCCGGAGGTGCTCCTCGCCCGCGCGATCGTCATCCTCGGCGGCCCCGATCCGGATCGCGCGCTCGCGATCCTCGATCGCATCGACGCGGGTAGCACGACGGGCCTGCGCGCCGCCGCGATCCGCTCGGGCTTCTACGCGGACCTCGGCCTGCCCCGCACCTCGCTCGCCGAGATCGAGCGGGCGAGCGCGCGGGCCTCGGGCGCGGTGTTCTGGCGGCAGCGCCGGCTCGCCGCGGTCGAGGGGCTCGGGAGGGTCGAGGAGGCGATGCAGCTGCGCGGGCAGCTGCTCGAGGCCTGGCAGGACCACGGCGAGAGCCGCCGCGCGATCGTCGACGACGCGCTGGTGCGGCACGATCGGGCGCGGGTGCTGCGCGAGATCGACGCGGCGCGCGCGCTGATGCCCGACGACGCGGCGACCGTCGGCTGGGCCGCCTCGCTCTACGAGGCGCTCGGGATGAACGAGCAGGCGCTCGGCGCGCGCCGCGAGGTGATGGATCTCGCGCCCGAGGATCCGAGCGCCATCGTCCAGTACGGGCAGACGCTCCTGCGCTTCGATCAGACCGACGCGGCCGCGGTGGCCTTCCGCCGCGCGCTCGAGCTGCGGCCGCAGGACGAAGAGGTGCGCGCGCTGCTCGACGAGATCCGCCCGAGCGCGCCCCGGCGCGACGAGCGCTTCGCCGCGCCGATCGAGGAGGTCCTCGCGCGACGCGGTGAGGCCGGCGGCTGGCCCGCCACCATCCTCCAGGATCTGAGCGTCAACACCGTCTTCGAGAACGGCCTGAGCTCGAGCTTCCGCCAGATCGTCACGCAGGTGCACGACGCGGAGGGCGCGCGCGGCTGGCGCAGCTACTCGATCCCCTACGACCCTGCGACGCAGTGGGTCGAGGTGCGCGGCGCGCGCGTGCACCGGCCGGACGGAACGGTGCTCGAGTCGGTGCGGCACGGCACCCGGGCGCTCGGCGACGCGCGCTACCGCATCTACTACGGGCGGCAGGCGCACGTCGTGACCTTCCCCGAGCTGCGCGCCGGCGACACGGTCGAGCTCCTCTATCGCGTCAACGAGGTCGCCTACCGCAACGTCTTCAACGACTACTACGGCGACTTCCGCGTGCTCGCGAGCTACGTGCCGATGCGGCACCTCGAGTACGTGCTCGTGACGCCGCGCGCGCGAGAGTTCTACTTCAACGAGCCGCGGATGAGCGGTCTGGGCCACACCCGCTCCGAGGAGGGCGCGACGCGCGTCGATCGCTTCGCCGCGAGCGACGTCGCGCCGGTCCGGCGCGAGCCCAACATGCCGGGCGCCTCGGAGACGATGCCCTACCTTCACGTCTCCACCTACCGCACCTGGCAGGACGTGGGGCGCTGGTGGTGGGGGCTCGTCTCGGACGCGCTGGTGAGCGATCCCGCGCTGACCCGCACGACGCGCGAGCTCGTCGCCGGCGCGAGCAGCGTGCGCGAGAAGGTCGAGCGCATCTACGCGTGGGTCATCCGCAACACCCGTTACGTCGGCCTCGAGTTCGGCATCCACGGGTACCTGCCCTACCGGGTGCCGCTGGTCGTCCAGCGCGGCTTCGGCGACTGCAAGGACAAGGCGGCGCTGCTCTACGTGATGATGCGCGAGGCCGGGATCGACGCGCGCATGGTGCTGGTGCGCACGCGCGGCAACGGCGACCTCGACGAGGCGCCGGCCTCGCTCGCGGTCTTCGATCACGCCATCGCGTACGTGCCCGAGCTCGACCTCTACCTCGACGGCACCGCCGAGAACGGCGGCACCAACGCGCTGCCGGCCGGCGATCAGGGGGTGCGCGTCCTGGTGGTAGGCCCCGAGGGCGCCGAGCTCACGCGGACCCCGGTCGCGTCGCCCGATCGTGCGGGGCGGCGCATCGAGCTGACGGCCGACCTCCGAGCCGACGGCTCGGCCGAGGTCGAGGAGTCGACGGAGGTCTTCGGCCCGATGGCCGCCGGCTACCGCACGCACTACCAGGCCGAGGGCACCCGCATCGAGCGGCTGCAGCAGGCGTTCGGCGGCGTCTTCCCGGGGCTCCAGATCGAGGCGCCGGTCTTCGAGGATCTCGAGCTGCTCGAGCGCCCGGTGCGCTTCCGCTACCGCGCGCGCATCCCTCAGCTCGCCCACCGGGACGGCGCCTCACTCCTCGTCGCGCCGTCGCGGCTCTCGACGCTCGCGACGAGCCTCGGCCTCACCGCGGAGCGGCGCCACCCGATCGATCTCGGCGGCACCAGCACCTTCCGCGAGAGGCGGCGGATACGCCTGCCGAGCGGCGCGAGCGTGACCGAGCTCCCCGAGGGCGGGGTCGCCGACTCGCCGTTCGGGCGCTGCGAGGTCCGCTTCGCGCAGCGAGCGGGCGAGCTCGAGGTCACGACCGAGCTGGTGTGGCGCCGCGATCGCATCCCCGTCGCGGAGTACGAGGCCTTCCGCCGCTGGGTCGCCGACGCCGACGCCCTGCTCCGCGCCCGCGTGCGCATCGGAGGTGTCCGATGAAGAAGCTCTCTATCGCGCTCACGCTGCTCTTGCTCGCCTGCGGCGGGGCGCAGAGCGGCGGGTCGAGCACGCCTCGGCCGATCGACGCGCTCCGGGCGCGGGTGGCGGCGAGCCCGGATGACGCGCAGCTCGCGTCGGAGCTCGCCGCGGCGGAGATGCTCTGGGAGGGCGGCGAGCCCGCGCGCGCCCGGCCGGCGATCGATCGCGCGCTCGCCCTGAGCGCGGCCGATCCGGCGCTCCATTTCCTCTCGGCGATCGAGCACGAGCAGCACGGCCGCATGGCGGAGGCTTTCGAGGCCGAGCTCGCGGCGATCGAGAGCGCGCGGAGCTCGAGCTCGCCCGTCGGACCCGCGATCGCCGAGCTGATGATCGGCTACGCCTCGGGGCGCGAGACCGACGTGCGCGATCACAGCGCGCGCCTCGAGGCCGCGCTGCGGCAGGTGGTGGACGCGCCGGGGAACGCCGGCATGCCGGCGCACGTGGCGGCCGCTTGGACGCTCGCGCGGCTGGTCCAGCGGCGGGGCGACGCGGCGGCGGGCACGGCGGCGGC
>JAEZBP010000330.1 GCA_023427125.1 Pseudomonadota bacterium
TCAGCTCCCCGCGGCGGCCGCCAAGGCTCAGGAGATCCCCGCGCGGACCACGCCGGCCGCCGCGCAGCTCCCCCGGGGCTTCGCGCAGATCGCCCTGCCCCGAAGGCAGGCCTCAGCGCGCCTCGTACCAGATGGCGCAGTGCTCGATGTCCGCGCCCGCCACGAACGTCTCGTACTCGAAGCGGAACGTGTGCTCGAACGGGACGGTGTCGAGCAGGTGGTGGCGGTACTGGCTGACGGTGCCTCCCCCGCCGGGCACCGACCCTCGGCCCGAGGCGCCGCGGCCCATCGACGACGATCTCTCCGTCCACCCGCAGCCGGACCTCGACGGCGGAGAGCGCCTCGACGTCTCCCTCGACGCGCAGGGCGCGGACGGTGGTCGGCGCGTCGAGGCGCACCGACGCGGCCTCGAACGCGCTCAGGGTGGCGTCTTCGAACGTCGAGGCCGCGGCGACGTGGAGCGAGCGGTCGACCCACACCGCCGTGGCGTCCTCGAGCGCGGCGCGCTCGGCCTCCGTCGTCACCCCGTCGAAGGGCTCCACCTCGGTCCCGGCGGGCAGCTCGCGCCAGTCCACCAGGTAGTACACCCAGGTATCGACGCCGGGTGGGTGCTCGATCCAGAGCCGGACCGAGCGTCGAAACGCGATCGGCACGCTGATGATCTGCGCGTTGCTCGCGGCGGCGCGATCGGCGACCCAGGGCTCTGGGAAGCCGTCGACGTCGCCAGAGCTGAGCATCCCGAGCGGCACCCCGGGCCCTCCGGGGACGATCTCCACGTCCTCGCCGTCGACCTCGACGTGGAGGACGGTCTGATCGAGCGGGCGATAGTCCTGGCTGGCCGGCTCCCGCCCGGTGAACCAAATCCGCGTGACGACCCCGCCTCCGCCTCGAGCAGCACGCGCCCCCAGGGCTCCACGCGCACGTACTGATCGTGATCGTCGTTGCCGTTGCCGAGCTGAGGCACGGGCTGGCGCGAGGAGGCCAGGCGCATGCGCCCCGGCAGCGAGCGAGCGGGGAGGTAGGGATCCGAGAGCAGGCCGAGCGCGTCGAAGCGGACGACGCACGACTCGTCGAAGCAGCCGCCGTCCGCCCCGGCATCGCTCATCGCGCCCGTCCGCCGGCACGACGCCCGCATCGGCGACGTGCGCGTCGGGGACGTGCGCGTCAGGGAGGCCGGCGTCAGGGACCAGAGCCCCATCACACCAGTGCACCGAGCACCGCGAAGAGCGAGAGCCACCCCCCAACAGACGAGATCTCGTTGTCCACTTGTGCGACCATCCTGCAAGGCCGCCACCACAGTTCCGAGGTCATCGAGCTGACAGACGGGTGGCCCGAGGGGTCGCCTACCAGCCCGCGGCGGCGACCACAGGCGTGCTGGAATTCTCGGTCAATCCATTCCCGAGCTGCCCTGCCGAGTTGCGCCCCCAGCAGAGTAGAACCCCATCGTTCCGAATCGCGCAGGTATGTGCCGCGCGAGGACCTGAGCCGAGCGTAAGCACACCTGTCAAGCCGACGACCGAGGTTGGAGCCAGCACATCTGCGGGTGCTGCGCCGTTCCCGATCTGTCCCGCCTCATTCTCTCCCCAGCAGACTACATCTCGAGCCGATCCTCTAATTGCACATGTGTGCCGCCCGCCTGCGACGAGCTTATGCGCAACCAGGAGCGGCGTAACATAGACGACGCTTGGCGAGCTGTCGACGGTTCCGTTACCAAGCTGACCACTGGAGTTAAGTCCCCAGCATGCAGTTCCAGTTACTCCATTTACGCAAAAATGCCCCTCACCGCCGCTCAGCCCAAGCGCCCAATCATCCGAGATCCCTGACACTCTCACGGCGGTCGAACTATGCTCCAGAGGAGCGCCATTACCAAGCGTGCCAGAACCATCATGGCCCCAGCATGAGACGCGAACACCGTCTAGCGAACAGTTCGTAAAGGTAGCGGCAGAAAGCTCCCGAGCCGTGCCGACCAACCCGACTACGCTAACTGGGGTAGGCGAGTGGGGTGCAGGGAGTGATGCCCCGTTACCTAAGGCACCAAACCCGTTGTCGCCCCAGCACATGACGCTGCCAGACGCGGATCGCGTGCAACTGTGTGCCCAGCCGACTACCACCTCCACGGCCGTATGGCCGGATACGCTCAACGGTGTAGACGACGCTGTCACCATGGTTCTGGACGCACCAAGCTGACCATAACTATTCGATCCCCAGCAGAACACAGCTCCATCATTCCTAACCGCGCACGAGTGCTCATCGCCGCTGGCAATCTGCACAATGCCCGTTAGCCCGGTCACTTCGACTGGTGTGAGGGAGCTGTCGTCCACACCATCGTCGAGATCCGCCCCATTTCCAAGTTGGCCGGAGCTGTTCCGGCCCCAGCAGTAGACTCGTCCATCGCTGAGCAGAGTGCAGGTGTGCGCGCTTCCGGCCGTTATCGAAACAGGGCGCAGGTCACACTCGGGCGGGCACAGGTCGCCAGCCGCCGTGTTTCCGTCGTCGCATGCTTCATCGGTGGCCAAGTCTCGGATGCCGTTCCCGCAGGTCTCGTCGCTCATGCAGTCGGCTGAGCATCCGTCACCTCCGACGGTGTTGCTGTCGTCGCACACCTCGCCCGCCTCCTCCGAATCGACGATCCCGTCGCCGCATCGAGGCCCGGCATCCGGCGGGCCTCCGTCGTCCGGCTGGACCCCTCCATCGTCCGGCTGGACGAGGCCGGCGTCCGCCGAGCCGGCATCCGCGGTTCCGGCGTCTCCCTGGGTTGCCGCGTCGAGGCCCCCATCCATCTCGCCGGGACCGCCATCCGAACCGGAGTCCGGGTCGTCTGGCAGGATCGGGGTGCATGCGGTCATCGCGAGCAGGAGCGCACAAAGCGCCGTCGCTCCGCCGTGAAGAGCGCCCTCGCGACGCTCGCTGTTTGATCGACTCACCATCACATGCCTCCCGCTCAGAATCTTCCGTAACAGCCCACCGAAAGAATCCCGGGGGCACACACGACGCTCGCCGCCGACGCATCGGAGTCGGCCTGCGAGCCCACGATCAACAGCACGATGCCTGCCGCCATGAGGACGCTGCCGCTCATGAGGGAGACGATGCCGCCGGTCTCGTTGGGCGCGACCGCGTCGCGCGCCATCGCGCAGGTCTGGGCGAGCTCGCCCGACGGACTGCGACACCGGTCGTCGTTCCATGCCTCGGCGTTTCGCTCGCGCTCGACGAGGAAGCCGATCCCCAGCGCCGCGCCGACGGCGCCCACGCCCAAGCCCACACCGCCCAGGATCATCAGCAGCTCGCCCTCCCCGCCGGATGACGGCGCTGGGGCTGGAGAAGGTTCGACGGTCGTCGGGGTCGTCTCCGTGCTCGGCGTCCCGGCCTGCCTGCCCAGGGCGGCGAGGCGCGCGTTGACCTCCGCGATGCGCTCCTCAGCCATCTGGCGCCCCTCTTGGACGATCGGATCGTCGGCGGGGAGGGCGCTCGTCTCATCGAGCGCCTGCTGATACACGCGGAGCGCCTCCTGCTCACGGCCCGGCTGCGCCTCGATGCAGCGCGCGATGTTCACGAGCACCAGCGGGCGGCGGGGGATCCCCTCCATCAGCTCCCACGATCGGCGGAACTCGAGCTCGGCGCTGGCGTAGGCCCGCCTCGCGTAGAGCTCCGTCGCGCGATCGAAGGCAGCCCTCGCTTCGGGGGAGGGGGCGGCGTCCACGTCCTGTCCAGCACACGGTCGGGCAAGGAGGAAGGTGAGAGCGATCAGCACGCTCAATGAGTGGCACCAACGCAGCATCCCCGACCTCCTCACGCCCTTGGTCTACACGAAGGCTGGTGCCGCGCGCGGCACGCACGGGCCCCCGG
>JAEZBP010000351.1 GCA_023427125.1 Pseudomonadota bacterium
GTCGAGCGGGTCGTTTCGGCGGCCGACCGCTCCGGGAGGACGCCCGACCCGACCGGGGCGGGCAACGACCGACCCGGGAGACCGGGCGACCGCGCCGGGAAGGGTACCGACCGCACCAGGTGTCGGATCGAGCAGGTGTCGGATCGAGCAGGTGTCGGATCGAGCACTGCGGAGCCGAGAGGCTGCGAAGCCGAGAGGCGGGGACGATGGAGACGCGACGACGCTCAGGTCGTGACGTTCGTCTCCTCGTCGTCGTCGTCCTCGTCGTCGTCGTCCTGCGCGTCCTCTTCCTCTTCCTCCTTGGTGCGCTTGCGGGTGATGAGCCGCTTGTACTCGTGCGACTTGGGGCCGAAGATGTTGCGCACGATCCGGCTGCCCTCGACCAGGATGAAGTTGGCGGCGAGCGTCGCCTCCGCGAAGGCGTCCTCGGCCTGCTCCTTGGCCGGGACGGCGGCCTCCGCTTCCGTGTTCTCGCGCTGGGCGTCCTCGAGCTTCGTGCCGAGCTTGGCGAGCGCCTTCTCGCGGAAGGGCGCCGCCGCGGGGTTGGTGCTGATGAGCGCCTGGATGTCGCTCGCCTGGTTGATGACGTCGTCCGGCGTGGCGCCATCGGTCGGGAGCTCGCGGATGTTCGCCGACGCGCCGGGGACCTTGATCTTGACGACGCCGCGCCAGCTCCGCGCCCACTTCAGCAGCGGGGTGGCCGCCGCGTCGCGCTCCTTGATCTCCTTCGTGGACTTGATCGAGGCCGCCTGAGACGCCTGCCACGTGGTGTCGACCGCCTCGACGTGCTGGTCGACGTCCTCTTTGATGGCGTCGAGCTCCTCGTGGGCGACCGCGTGCTCGTCGACGACGCGCTTGAGCCTCTTGAGGTCGCGACGAATCCTCTTCTGTGAACGCTTCGACATCCCTGCATCCCCTCGGGTGGTGGTTCGCCGAGGAGCGTACTCCCGTCGTGGTCGAGGGAGAAGGTCTTTGTGCTCAATTAATTTCGATCGGGGGCCGAGCCCGCGCGACCGAATCGAAGAGCCGGCGCCCGCATGCGTTACGATGCGCGCCGATGTCGCTCACGCTCGAGTGCCAGAGCTGCGGCGCGGCGCTGATCGTCGAGGCCAGCGCGCTGACCGCCAAGTGTCCGTACTGCGCGTCGCCCTCGATCGCCCTGCGGCCGCCGACGCCCGATCGGCCGGCGCCGGAGCTGGTGCTCGGCTTCGTGCTGCCCGAGGCGCGCGCGCTCGCGCTGGCGCGCGACTTCGTGAAGCGGCCGCTCTTCGCGCCCCAAGCGTTCCGGCGCGCCGTCCCCGGAGACATCCGAGGGCTCTATCTGCCCGCCTATCTCTACAGCGCCGCCGCCTACTCCGATTACACGGCGCAGATCGGCGAGGACTACACGGTCACCGAGACGTACACGACGACGGACAGCAAGGGCAACACGGTGACCGAGACGCGCACGCGAGTGGAGACCGAGTGGCGGAGCCTGCGCGGGCAGCACGCGACGTACGTGCACGATCGGGTGGTCACCGCGTCACGCGGGATCCCGAACGCGGAGCTCGAGGCGATCGAGCCCTTCGATCTGCGCGCGCTCCATCGCTTCACACCGAAGGTGATCAGCGGGTGGCTCGCCGAGGAGCCCACGCTGAAGCTGGCCGAGTGCGCACAGCTCGCGCGGCAGGAGGCGGTCGACGCGGTGAGCCAGATGCTCGGGCCCTTCATGCCGGGCGATCACCACCGCGATCTCTCGTTCTCGGTCCGGCTCGAGCAAGAGCACCTCGCGCTCGCGCTGCTCCCGGTCTGGGTGCTGGCGGTGCGCTACCGCGAGGACAAGCCGCTCGTGCGGCTCCTGGTCAACGGTCAGACCGGGAAGGTGCACGGCAAGCCGCCCGTCTCCGCGCTCAAGATCACCGCGCTGGTGCTGCTCGTGCTCGGCTTGATCGGCGGGCTGATCGCCCTCGCCTACTTCTCGGGAGCGCTCCGATGACGATGCAGGTCGAGGCGCGCGCGTCGCACTGCCGGCGCTGCGAGACGCCGCTCGAGGCGGGCGATCTCCGCTGCGCGATCTGCAGCCTGCCGACGCCCGAGCAGCTCCTCGCGCGGATCGAGGTGGCGGCCGAGGTGCTGCGCTGCGGCGAGTGCGGCGCGGCGGTGAGCTACGACGTCGCCGCGCAGGCGCCGCGCTGCGCGTTCTGCGGATCGGTGATGCACCTCGAGCGGCCCGACGATCCGCTCGAGGAGGCCGAGGGCTACCTCCCCTTCCGCGTCGATCGGAGCAGCGCGCAGCAGGCGCTCGGGCAGTGGCTCCGGACCCGCGGCTTCTTCCGGCCCTCCGATCTCGCGTCGGCCTCGACGCTCGAGAGCCTGCGCCCGCTCTGGTGGGTCGGGTGGATCTTCGACTGCGAGGCGCTCGTGAGCTGGACGGCCGACAGCGACCAGGGCGGGCACAACGCCGACTGGGCGCCGTGGTCCGGGCAGTCGCCGCTCACGCTGGAGAGCGTGCTGGTCAGCGCCTCGCGCGGGCTGACCGAGGACGAGACGCGGGCGCTCGCGCCCTACTTCGATCTCTCGAGCGTCACGCACCAGCCTCATGCGATCGAGGACGCGGCGATCGAGCGCTTCGACGTCCAGCGCTCGGCCGCCCGCCGCATCCTGGCCTCCGCCATCGAGGCGACCGCCGCCGCGCACGCGCAGGGCTGGATCCCCGGCACCCGCTACCGAAACCTCAAGACCTCGGTGCTCCTGCGGCGCCTCCGCACCCGCCGCTTGGCGCTGCCGAGCCACGTCCTCGCCTACCGCTACGGCGGCAAGCTCTTCCGCGTCGTCGTGCACGGCCAAGACGCGCGCTGCGTGGTCGGCGAGTCGCCGATCGCGATCGGCAAGGTGCTCCTGGTGATCGCGCTCGCGCTCGGCGCCATCGCGCTGGCCATCGCGATCCTCTACGCGCTCTCCTCATTGGGCTGAGGCGCGCTGCGGCGCTTCGCGCACGAGCGAGTGGAACGCCGAGCGCAGCGGTTCCGGCGGACTGGGCACCGGTCAATACCAGCCGCCGGTCGGGCGGCAGTTGCTCAGGAGGCCGCCGGAGATCGTCGGCGAGCAGAGCTCGGTGATCTCGGGGTCGGTGAGGAAGGTCTCGCGCGAGAGGAGCTCGACGCACGCCACCGGCTCGCTCGAGGGCGCGCAGCGGCAGAGGGCGATGCGCTGGGGGTCGGTGAGGAGGAGCGTCCTCTCGGCGGCCTGGAAGCAGTCGACCGGCCCCGCCGAGGGCGCGCCCTGGCAGAGCTGAAAGATCTGTGCGTCGAAGAGCCGCGTCCGCTCCTGGGCGAGCACGAAGCAGGTCGCGGGGACGAGCGTGCTCGGCGCCCGCGCGACGACCCCCGCGTCGAGCCCCTGCGCCGCGGCGTGTCGATCCACCGCACACCCCTCGCAGCCTCCGAGCGCGGACGCGGCCAGCGCCACCGCGAAGGCGATCCACGTCGTCCTCGACCGATGCGTCATGCGCGCCGATCGGCTGCAAGCGCGCGGCCACCGTCCTCGATGAGCGAGGGTCGAGCTCGCGGCCGGCAGCTGCGCCCGCCGCCCCCGAGTACGGCGGCTGATGGGGAGACGACGCGCTCAGCGCCTCAATGGCACTCGTTCCGGCGCGAGGCGTTGCTCCGGGCGCATCCTCCGCTGATGGCGGCGCCGCAGGTGGAGTAGGTCGAGGTGTTGCCGCAGGCCGGGACGCTCGCGGACGTCCAGCCGCTCCCACCAATACAGGTGCAGGAGAGACGCGGAGGGCAGAACCGGACACAGGTGCCCGCAGGATCCACCCC
>JAEZBP010000369.1 GCA_023427125.1 Pseudomonadota bacterium
GGCGAGGGCTGCTCGCGCCACGCGTGCTCGTCGACGAAGCGGCTGTCCCGCGCGGGCGCGATGGCCTCGCCCTCGGCGCGCGCCGCACAGAGGAGCTCGTAGCGCTCGACGGTGCTCTGCCCCGCGCGCAGGCCGAAGCGCTCGAAGTGCTGCCACACGATCGGATCGGGCAGCGGCGCCTCGATGTGCTCGTTGGCGCTCGTCTCCTGGGCGATCTGCATCAGCTCGGGCTGCTCTCGGCCGAAGAACTTCGGGTGCGCGAGGTGACCGAGCACGAGGTGGTGCACCTCGTGGAGCAGGATGCCGAGGAGGTACTGCGGCGCGCGGAGCAGCGCGTCGACGTTCACGTGCAGGTAGTAGCGGCCGCCGTGGAGCGAGAGCCCCATCGCCGGCACGCTGGGATCGCTCACCGGCGTGAGGCGCGCGATGACGTGCGTGTAGTAGGGATGACGCTCGAGGAAGGCCGACTCGTGGACGAACGCGTCGAGCCAGGAGCGCAGATCGCTGCTCTCGGCCGTCGCGCTCACGTCGGCCTTATCGGCGTGACGCCGATCTTCTGCAGCGCCTCGGCGAGCGGCATCCCCCAGCGCTCGCCCACCTGCAGGAGGAAGTGGCCGAGCGAGAGCCGCTGCGCGTTGCTGCGGCGCAGCTCGGCGGCCACGTGCGGCGCGAGCACGTGCGCGCGCACGGCGGTGACGAGGAGCGCGACGCGGTGCTGCTTCGCCGGCGAGCGCTTCCACTCCTCGACCCGCGCCCGCGCCGGGCTCGCGTGGTAGTTCGTGATCACCTCGTCGGGCCGCACGTCGAGCAGCACGCACGCGGTCGGGTTGCCGCCGAGCGCGTCCTGCACCGCCTCGCGGTGATCGCCCGGCAGATCGGCGAGCAGCGCCTCGAGCGCCGGGAGCGTCAGCGTCTTGTTCGCGGCCAGCACGCCGCACTCGGGGCCGCCGAGGATGGTGATGAGGCGCGCCTTGAGCTCGTCGAGGCGATCGGTCTCGCCGCGCTCCTTCCAGCCGCGCACCTCGGCCGCGTGCGCGCTCTTGGGCCCGTACTCGCGGAGCAACGTGTGCACGTCGAGCCCGGGCGCGCGCGCGGCGAGCGAGCCGCTCGCGAGCAGCGCGTCGACCCACACCGGAGGCAGGTAGCCCGAGAGCACGTCGCGCACGAGGGAAGCGTCGGCGAGCTCGCTCGGGCGCATCGAGCGCAGCACGTCGGAGGCGTAGGTCCACGAGCGCGGGGGCACGTCGGCGAAGACGCGCTCGTGCGCGCGGGCGAGCGCCATGACCGCCGGGTGCACGCCGTGCGCGTCGGCCCACGCGAGCCACGCGGCACGATCGGCCCGCACCGGCACGTGGAGGAAGCGCGCGCGCAGCGCGGCGTCGAGCGGCGTCACCTGGTAGTCGCCGCCCTCCGGGTTGATCGCGGCGAAGCAGGCCCAGCCCTCGGGCAGCACGTACTCGTGGAGCGCGCGCGCGGTCAGGAGCTGGAGGGCCGGCTGCTGGATGTAGCGCTCGGCGCGGTTCAGCTCCTCGAGCATCAGGATCCCGGCGCCGTCCTGCGGCAGAAAGCGCGGCGTCGCGTAGCCCGTGCGGCCTCCCTCGATCACCGGGAGCCCGACGAGATCCGGCGGCTCGAGCAGCGAGAGGTCGAGCACGAGGTGGGCGACGCCGAGCGAGCGCGCGACCTCGGCGACCAGCTCCGACTTGCCGATCCCGGTCGGCCCCTCGAGCAGCACCGGGCGGCGCGCGCGATAGGCGACCTCGAGGATCGACGCGACCCGCGGGCCGAGCGGAAGCGCCGCCGGAGGGAGCTCGGGCACGTTCTTCGGATCGCGGGCTCGCGTTCGCTGCATGCAGCCGGAGCGTATCGAGATCGCCGCGCTTGGCGAGGGTCACCGGTGAGGGCGCCCCCGCTCGCCCGTCAGCGTCCGGCGGCTCGGGATGGGAGCACCCTCCGCGCGATGCCGCCGGCGCCCTCTGCTCTCGCGAGCGATGAGCAGGAGCCGAGGTCCGGCCGGAGGCGCTCGCGCCCGAGGGCGATCCGGAGCCGCCGCGCGCCACCGCCGATCGCCAGCCGTTTCCTCTGTGCGCTGCATGATTGACAGCCGAACCGGCTGCTCTATAGCTGCGCCGCAGATGGATCACCTAGACGCAACCGACCGCACGATCGTCGCTCAGCTCCAAGAGGACGCGCGCACCAGCCTGGCGGCGCTCGCAGAGCTCGCCGGCCTGACGCCGACTCCGCTGCGCGCCCGCCTCGAGCGGTTGGAGGCGAGCGGCGTCATCCGTGGCTATCACGCCGACGTCGACCCGGCGTACTTGGGTCGCCCGGTGATGGCCTTCGTCCACGTCACGATGCGCGATCACGCCCTCACGAGCCACCGCCGCTTCGTGGCGGCGGTCTCGGTGATGGCCGAGGTGATGGAGGTGCACCACATCGCGGGCGAGGAGGACTTCCTGCTCAAGGTGCTGGTCGAGAGCGTCGGCGCGTTCGAGCGCTTCCTGCTCGAGCGGCTGACCTCGGTGGCGGGCATCGGGCGCGTGAAGACGACCTTCGTGCTCTCGTCGTCGAAGCATCGCGCCGCGGTGCCGGTCGGCGAAGAGCCGCGGCCGGCTCGCGCCAAGCGGAGGCGCTCGTGAGCGCGCTGACGTTCGGAGCGCTCTGCGTCTCCTCGCTCTTCACCGTGATCGATCCGCTCGGGGTGGCGCCGATCTTCGCGTCGATGACCGCGCGCTCCGATGCGCGCGCCCGGCGCCGGCTCGCGCTGCGGGCCTGCCTCGCGGCGCTCGCGGTGTTGGCCCTCTTCGCGATCGGCGGCTCGGCGCTCCTGCGCCTCTTCGGCGTCACGATCGAGGCCTTCCGCATCGGGGGCGGCATCCTCTTCGCGATGCTCGGGCTCGCGATGCTGCGCGGCGGCGAGGTGATGGGCGGCGGCGAGAAGGCCGAGGCTGCGAGCGACGATCCGAGCATCGTCCCGCTCGGCGTCCCGCTGATCGGCGGCCCCGGCGCGATGACCACCGTGATGGTGCTGACCGGTCAGGCCGAGAGCCCGATCCACGTCGGCGCCCTCGCGGCCTCGGTGCTCATCGTGCTCGGGCTCACGTGGGCCGTGCTCGCGGCGGCGCCGGCGCTGCTCGCGCGCTTCGGCCCGAGCGGCGTCGCGCTCACCACCAAGATCATGGGCCTGGTGGTGCTCGTGATCGGCGTGCAGTTCGTGATCGACGGCGTCGTCCCGGTCACCCGCGCCATGCTCGCGCCGGCTCCGTGATCGGGCCGCGTGCCGCGACGGCCGGCGGCCACCGAGGGATCACACCGAGAGATCGACGATCCACGCGGGCTCGCGCCGCGCCGCGAGGGCCATCGCCGGCACGTCGACCCAGCGCGTGCACGCGTCGAGGATGCGCGCGTCGCCGGTCGCGACGATCACATTGGTGGCTTCACGGCGTGACGGCACCCCGGCACCTGCGGTCACTTCGC
>JAEZBP010000380.1 GCA_023427125.1 Pseudomonadota bacterium
GGCGGCTTCCGTCGGGGCTGACGCTGACGCTCTTGGGCAAGAGCTCGGTCGCGACGCGCGCGCTGACGCGCAGGCGGGGGCCGCCCCAGGTCGTGCGGAAGATCGGCGGGCGCTGCGCGAGCGCGACCACCGGAAGGGCAGCGAGGAGCGCGAGCGCGAACGGCCAGATCCGAGCCACCGCGCCCACCTTCCTTCGAGCCCGCGCGGATTGGCAAGACATCGACGAGGAGGAAGGGGGCGTTGGGTAAGGACGTAACGTCCTCGCGACAGCCGTGGATCCCCGCTTCCCAATGATCGATCGAGCACGCTCTGCTGCTATCCTGCCGGCGCGGATGGCGGGCAGGCGCGAACCTCTGGAGGTGCTCCTCGAGCTGACGCGCCTCCTCGGGGAGGAGCGGACGCTCGACGACGCGCTGCGAGCGACGACCGACGCCGCGCTCGAGCTCGTGCCCTGCGATCATGCGTCGCTGCGGCTCTTCGACGGCGATCGCGGCGAGCTCTTGAGCACCGCCCGATCGGGCACCGGGAGCACTCGACCTCCGGCGCAGTTCCGCGCGGGCGAGGGTGTCCTGGGTGTCGTCGCCGACACGGGCAAGGCCACGCTGGTCGAGGACGCCGCCGTCGATCCGCGCTTCGCCGCGCGCCCGGTGGGCTTCTCCATCGGCTCGCTCGTCGCGGTCCCCTTGGTCGCGGGTGGCCAGGTGGTCGGGGTCCTCAGCGCGTCATCGCCGGTGCCGCGCAGGTTCACCGAGCGCGACCGCGACCTCGCGCAGCTCCTCGCCAACTGCACGGTGCCGGCGATCGAGACCGCCCGCCTCGCGCACCTCGCCGTCACCGACGATCTCACGCGCGCCTACAACTACCGCGTGCTCGGCCCGCGCCTGCGCGAGGAGGTCAGCCGCGCCGCGCGCTACGGCGAGGCGCTCTCCTTCCTCATGATGGACCTCGTTCACTTCAAGCGCGTGATCGACGCGCACGGCCACGCGGTCGGCGATGACGTCCTGAAGGGGTTCGTCGAGCGCGTGCGCGCCGAGACCCGCCAGGCCGACGTGCTGATCCGCCGGGGCGGCGAGGAGTTCCTGCTGGTGATGCCCTCGACGGGCATCGAGGAGGCGCGGACCGTCGCCGAGCGCATCCGCGAGCGGCTGGCGTCGAGCCCGATCGATGTCGGCGGCACGAGCGTCCCGCTGACCGTGTCGATCGGCGTCGCGACCTGGACGAGCGGCGAGGACGTGCACGCGTTCGAAGGGCGCGCCGACGCGGCCCTCTACCGCGCCAAGCAAGACGGCCGCAACCGCGTCGTGTGCGCTTGAGCTGGCCGGACGGGCGCGCCGCGATTTCAACGGCCGTATACACGCCGGAAACAGACGGTCGCTAGCCTTCGCAGCGATGAACGGAGCGGAGCGAAGTGACGGTGTGCCGACACCTGCTTGGCGCCGCGTTCCCCCTCGTCCCCGGCAGGGGTCGGCACATCGTCACGTAGCGGAGCGACCAACATGATCGACGGTGCAGACACGGCTTGGGTGCTCGTCTCCGCGGCGCTCGTGCTCCTCATGACGCCCGCGCTCGCCCTCTTCTACGGAGGGCTGGTGCGCAGCAAGAACGTGCTCTCCACGTTCATGCACTCGTTCTTCGCGCTCGGGCTCGTCACGATCCAGTGGGTGGTGATCGGCTACTCGCTGGCCTTCGCCCCGAGCGCCGGCGGCCTCGGGCTGGTCGGCGGCCTCGATCACGCCTTCCTCAATGGCGTGGGGCTCGAGCCGCGCGACGGGCAGACGATCCCGCACCTCCTCTTCTGCGCGTACCAGCTGATGTTCGCGATCATCACGCCCGCGCTGATCAGCGGCGCGTTCGCGGAGCGGGTGAGGTTCGGCGCGTACGTGCTCTTCACGATCCTGTGGACCACGCTCGTCTACGATCCGCTCGCGCACTGGGTGTGGGGCCCGGGCGGCTGGCTCGCGACGCGCGGCGCGCTCGACTTCGCGGGGGGCACGGTGGTGCACCTGAGCTCGGGCATCAGCGCGCTCGTCTTCGCGATCGTGCTGGGGCGCCGGCTCGGCTACCCGAAGAAGAAGCTCCTGCCACACAACCTCACGATGACGATGCTCGGCGCGGGCCTGCTCTGGTTCGGCTGGTTCGGCTTCAACGCGGGCAGCGCGCTCGCGAGCGGCGGGCTCGCGGCGCTGGCGCTGGTGAACACGCAGATCGCGGCCGGCGCCGGCGCGCTCGCTTGGGCGAGCATCGAGTGGGTGCGGCACAAGAAGCCGAGCGGGCTCGGCGTGGCCTCGGGGCTCGTGGCGGGGCTCGTCGCGATCACCCCGGCGGCCGGCTTCTGCGGCCCGATGGCCGCGCTCGGGATCGGCCTCGCGGCGGGCATCGTCTGCTACCTCGGCGTCCTGATGAAGCACCGCTTCACGTACGACGACGCGCTCGACGCCTTCGGCGTGCACGGCCTCGGCGGCGCGCTCGGCGCGGTGCTCACCGGCGTCGTCGCCTCGAAGGCGTGGAACCCGGCCGGCCAGGACGGGCTCGCGTTCGGCGGCGTCGCGCTCTTCCTCGAGAACCTCCTGAGCGTCGTCGTCGCCGGCGCGTACGCGGCCATCGCCAGCTTCGTGCTCCTCAAGCTCGTCGATCGGCTGGTGGGCCTCCGCCCCGATTCCGAGATCGAGCACGAGGGCCTCGACATCTCGCTCCACGGCGAGGAGGCCTATGCGACGGCGGGCGTCTCCATGCGCCCGGTCTTCGAGCGCGAGGCGCCCGAGGGATCGCCCTCGGTCGCGGTGGCGACCGAAGGGTGAGGCCGCCGGCGGGTCGATTGATCGATCCGCGATCGTGAGCGAGCGCCGGCGCGGCGCCGCGCCTCACGGAAGTGCGCCTGCGCCCAAGCCGGTGCGTTGCGCCGCAGGAGGCGCGCCCTCACTCGTTCTGCGGCGCGAACGACCACGTGCGATCGCGGCCTCGAGCCACGATCGATCTGCCGGACGGTCGAAGTATTGATCGTCCGGTCGTGGCGTGATGATGCACCGCTGATGCTCGGAGTGCTTTGGTTCTCCCGGACGCCGTGCTGCGGACGCTTCGTCGCGTCAGTCGGTGGGTTGACAGCGCTATCTGTCCATACAGAGTGCGGCCCCTTTTCAACCAGGAGACCGCATGAGTCATCGCTTCCTGACATCGATCGCCGTCCTGTGGGCCGTGGCCTTCGCATTCGCGTGCGTGCCCGAGCCGGACGGTGACGACGGCGGCTCGCTCGCCGACTCCGGCACCACCGAGCAGCCGAGCGACGCCGGCGGATCCGAAGAGGATGCCGGGCCGGTCGTCCTCTCCGACGCCGGCCGCGACGCCGGCAGCGTGGTGGCTCCCCCGATCGACTCGGGCACCGAGCCCGCCGAGCCCGATGCCGGCCCGCCGCCCGATCGGGGCGTCCGGGTGGAGGGCAATCGGATCCTGAAGGACGGCGTGCCCATCCAGATCCGCGGTGTGAACCGCTCGGGGACCGAGTTCGCCTGCGTGCAGCGCGGCGAGATCTTCGACGGCCCGGCCGACGACGCGTCGCTCGCGGCGATCGTGGCCTGGGGCGCCAACGCGGTGCGGATCCCGCTCAACGAGACCTGCTGGCTGGGCATCAATGGCGTCGCGCCCGCCGCGTCCGGCGCGGCCTATCGGGACGCCATCCTCGCGTACGTCGATCGGGTGAAGGCCCATGGGATGATCCCGATCCTCGATCTGCACTGGGCCGCCCCCGGCGACCGGCAGGCGACGGAGCAGCTGCCGATGCCGAACCGCGACCACACGCCCGAGCTCTGGCGGCACGTCGCGGACACCGTGAAGGACGATCCCTATGTCGTGCTCGAGCTCTTCAACGAGCCCTGGCCCGACTGGAACCAGGACACCGACGCGGCGTGGCGGTGCTGGCGCGACGGCGGGAGCTGCGGCGGCATCGACTACCAGGCGGCGGGCATGCAGGAGCTCGTCGACGCCGTGCGCAGCACGGGCGCCGAGAACGTGATCCTCGCCGGCGGCATCCGCTTCGCGAACACCCTCTCGCAGTGGCTCGCGTACCGGCCGACCGATCCGCTCGGCCAGCTGGCCGCGGCCTGGCACATCTACTCGAGCGGCTTCTGCGCCGACCAGGCCTGCTACGACGGCAGCCCTGCGGCGGTGGCCGCGGCAGTGCCGGTCGTCGCTACCGAGATCGGCGACGAGGTCTGCGGCAGCACCTTCATGCCGGCGCTGATGGACTGGCTCGACGCGCACGACGCCGGCTACATGGCCTGGGTGTGGAACACCTGGACCGGCTGCATGCGCCTCATCGACTCCTACGACGGCACGCCGCGCGGCAGCTACGGCCGCATGTACCGCGACCGCCTCCAGTCATATGCCGACTGAGAGAGTGTTCACGACACCGCGTCGCCGTTGAGCGGTGCGCTTCGATGGTCGATAGTCAGGCTCATGCGGATCCTCTGCTTCGCGTTGGCCTGGCTCGGCCTCGGCGCTCTCGCGCAGGCCCAGCCGGAGTGGTACGCCGCGGACGAGCTGCTCGACACGCTGCGCGCCGGCGAGCGGGCGGGCGTCCTGCGCCAGGCGCAGCTCGGCGCGGCGAGCGAGCTCCCCCTCTACGACCTGACGCTGGAGGTCGCCGACGATCTGCGCTCGTTCACGCTCGAGGAGACCGCGTGGATCACGAACCGCACGGGGCGGCCGCTCAGCGAGGTGGTCTTCCGCGTGTTCGCCAACGCGACCGGGCCCGCGGGCGAGGCGCCGCTCGTCACGTTCGTGAGCGGCGGCTGCCTCGACGGGCTGAGCTGCGCGCTCGAGGCGAGCT
>JAEZBP010000418.1 GCA_023427125.1 Pseudomonadota bacterium
GTCGGCAGCGCGGGCGCGCGCCGCTCGCGCTCTTCGAGCACGGTGAGCGCGACCGACGCGCCTCCCGTCAGGAGGTGACGGTGCATCTCGACGAGCGCCTCCTCCGCGTCGACCGGCACCGGCGCGAGCAGCTCACCGAGGAGGTTGGCCCACTCGCAGCCGGTCTCGTCGCGCGCCATCTCGGTCCCGCCGAGCAGCGCGAGCGCCTCGACGAGCATGCCGCGGCGGATCCACCCGTCCACGAGATCGAGCGTGAGCGCCGGCGGCGACGGCTCGCGCTCCGGGAGCTCGCCCGCGCTCAGCTTTTCCAGGAGCGCTCGGCAGCCCTCCTCGCTCGCGTCGCGCGCGACGGCCGCCCGCAAGAGGGCGACGGCCTCGGGCAGCGAGCCTCGCGCCACGAGCGCGACGGCGACGCGCTCCGCGTCGAGCTCGACGCTCATCCGCTTCGCTCCGCTCGGATCCCCGCGCTCACGCGGAGAGCAGCCTACCAGACCTAGCTCTCCCGGCCCGAAGTTCGTTCCGGGTTACGGTGGACACCCGCGCCCACTTCGCCCGACGGGTCGTGATCGATTCCCTAACCCCTATCGAGCTTCGGGGCGCGGGGACTCGCTCGGGATCAATCGACGAAGCTGCGGAGGGCCGCCTCGTTGCCGCTCTGGCGCAGCTTGCGCAGGGCGAGCGCCTCGATCTGGCGGATGCGCTCGCGGCTGACGCCGAAGACCTCGCCGACCTCGGCGAGCGTGTGCACGTCGGTCGCGCCGATGCCGAAGCGCATCCGGAGGATCTTCTCCTCGCGGGGCGTGAGCACGCTGAGCGCGCGCAGCACGTTGGCCTCGAGATCGTCGTGGACCACTCCGTCCATCGGCGAGGCGGCGCTGTCGTCCTCGATGAAGTCGGCGAGCTGTCCGCTGCCGTCGTTGCCGACCGGGGTCTCGAGGCTGATCGCGTCGCGGCTGATCGCCAGGAGATCGCGCACCTTGCCGACCGGCATCTGCATCGTCTTCGCGAGCTCCTCGGGCGTCGGCTCGCGGCCGAGCTGACCCATCAGCTCGCGGGTCACCCGCACCATCTTGTTGAGGCGCTCGAAGGCGTGCACCGGCAGCCGGATGGTGCGGGCCTGATCGGCGGTGGCGCGCGCGATCGACTGGCGAATCCACCACGACGCGTAGGTCGAGAGCTTGTAGCCGCGGCGATAGTCGAACTTCTCGACCGCGCGCATCAGGCCGATGATGCCCTCCTGGATGAGATCCAGGAAGGGCAGCCCGCGCTTCATGTACTTCTTCGCGATCGACACCACGAGGCGCAGGTTCGCCTCGACCATCTCGGCCTTCGCGGCCTCGACCTCGTCCTCGGCGCGCCGCAGCACGCGGTAGTTGTCGCGGACGACCTCGCAGGGCCGGCCCGCGTCCTCCTCCACCTGCTTCTGCACGCGGTGGAGATCCTTGACCGCGCGCTCGGCCCGGAGGATCGCCGAGCGCGTCACCGACCCCGACGGGCGCAGGTGCGGGAGCCGCTCCTCGAGCGTGAAGGGATCCTTGATGCCGAGGTCCTGCGCCGCGGTCGTGAGCTCGGTCTCCGCCTTCTCGAGCCGGTGGACGTAGTCCTTCAGGCGATCGGTGATCCGCGCGAGCTGGCGCTCGTGCAGGCCGAGCAGCGAGAGCACCTCGAAGCGCGCCGCGCAGTTCTCCTCGAGCTGGCGCTCGAGCACGCGCACGCTGCGAGCCTTGGTGGCCACCTCGAGCTCCTTGATGAGCTTTCGGTTCTGCTTCTCGAGGCGCTTGAGGCGCTTCAGATCGCGCAGCGCGTCGGGCCGGACCTCGTCCTCCTCGGTCTCGGTCGACATCGTCATCCCCTCGACCACGTCGCGGACGCGGATGTCGTTCTCCTCGAGGCGCTCGATGAGGTCGGTCAGCTCCGGCATCCGCACCGACGAGCGCGCGAGGGCCCAGAGGATGCGGCGGCGGCCCTTCTCGATGCGGCGCGCGAACTCGACCTCGCCCTCGCGGGTGAGGAGCGAGAGCGTGCCCATCTTGCCGAGGTAGGCCTGGATGGGATCGGCGCCGGGCGCCGGGATGCTCTCACCGCTCGGCGGCTCGCTCAGGCGCTCCTCCTCGCTCGGCATCACCGACGCGCGCTCGCTCGCGTGGTCGCGCCTGCCGTGCGACTGCGGCGGCTCGCTGTCGCGGATCTCGACCCCCTCCGCGCTCAGGCGCTTCATCAGCCAGTTGACCGCGCGCTCGACCCGAGGGGCCGTCGCGAGCGCCCGCGTCACCTCGTCGAAGGTGAGGTACCCCTCGACCCTCCCCGTCGCGATCAGGGCGTCGATGAGCTGCCCGGTGGCTCGCACGTCGAGCCGTACGTCGCGCTCATCGAGCTCGTCGTCGGCCTCCGGCGGTCCCGAGCGCGAGCTCTCCGAACGCAAGGAGCGTCGCTGCGCCGTCCTGTTCATAGTCAAGACCAATGCCTTTCCCGGCCGCCCACTGGCGGGTCGACGACCGTCCCCAAGTCGAAGCGTGAAGAGCAGGCGCCCTCTCGAGCGAGACCGCGCAAGACCGCGTGAGCAGCTCGGGACCTCGGGGGTCCGGGCAGCGCGCACACGAAGGCTCTCGAGGTCGAAGCGCCAACAGTCGAACCTACCATGCCTGTACGAAACGTGCACGTTGAGGCGCGGAGGCTCGACCGCGCCGCCTCACCCGCGAGGCGGGACGACCCGAAAACTCGGAACAGCCGCGAGCCCCGGCTACGATCGGCGCGTGCTCTCGAGCCTCGTGACGCGACGCGACGCGCGGACCCTCCCCCTCGTCGCGCTCGATCGGGAGAGCTTCCCCGGCTGGCTCCGCCGCCAGGATCGGCGCGTCGCGCGCTGGGTCCGCGCGAGCGGCTTCACGCCGGGCGCCAACCGGGTGCTCACCGTGCCGGCCGAGGACGGCCGCATCGCTCTCGCGATCTTCGCGAAGGCCGAGAGCGGCCCGTGGTCGTGGGCGGCCGCGGCCCAGCGCCTCCCGCCGGGCCGCTACGCGATCGATCCCGAGAGCCAGCCGGCCATCGACGGGGAGGAGGCCACGAGCGCGGCGATCGGCTGGGCGCTCGAGTCCTACGCGTTCGATCGCTACCGGAGCGCGGTGGACGGCGCGAAGTCCGCGCGACAGCTCGTGTGGCCGGCGGGCGCGGATCGGGCGGAGGCGCGGCGGGTGATCGAGGCCGTGGGCTTCGTGCGCGATCTCGTCAACACGCCGGCCGCCGATCTCGGCCCCGAGGAGCTCTGCGAGGCGGGGCGGGCCCTCGGCGAGCGCTACGGCGCGAAGGTGAAGATCGTCGAGGGCGCGCGCCTGGCTCGCGAGTACCCGGCCATCGCCACGGTCGGCCGGGGGAGCGCGCGCGGGCCGCGGCTCTTGGATCTTCGCTGGGGCAGCGCGAAGCACCCGCGCGTGACGCTGGTCGGCAAGGGCGTCTGCTTCGACAGCGGGGGCGTCGAGCTCAAGAACGCCGCCGGCATGCTGCGGATGAAGAAGGACATGAGCGGGGCCGCGCACGCGCTGGCGCTCGCCGGGCTGATCATGGACGCCGGCCTCCCGGTGAGGCTGCGGGTGCTGGCGCCGGCGGTCGAGAACCTCCCGGGGCCGCACGCCTACCGTCCGCTCGACGTGATCCGCATGCGCAGCGGCGTGACGGTCGAGATCACCAACACCGACGCGGAGGGGCGGCTGGTCTTGGCGGACGCGCTCGCCGAGGCCGACGGCGAGGCGCCCGATCTCTTGATCGATCTCGCGACCCTCACCGGCGCGGCGCGCCTCGCGCTCGGCACCGAGCTGACCCCGTTCTTCTCGAGCCAGCGCAAGCTCGCCGAGGATCTCGCGCGCCACGCTCGCGCGGTGCGCGATCCAGTCTGGCGCCTCCCGCTCCACCGAGGCTACCGCCGGCACCTCGAGAGCAAGGTGGCCGACCTCAAGAACGCGCCGTCGATCCAGGTCGCCGGCGCGATCACCGCCGCGCTCTTCCTGAAGGAGTTCGTCGGCGCGACCGAGAGCTGGCTGCACCTCGACCTCTTCGGCGGGCGCGAGCACGCCCGGCCGGGCCGCCCGGTCGGCGCCGACGCGACGGGCCTGCGCGCGGTGTGGGCGCTCGTGAAGGAGCGCTATCCCGCGCGCTGAGCGGCTCGGGAATCGGGGGCGAGCGCGCGATCGTTCGAGCGCCATCCGCGGTATGCTCGCCGCCGAACGAGGGAGACGAAAGCTTGCTCGCAACGAGATGGTTCATCCTCGCCCTGGCCACGTGCGCGCTGGCGTGCGGGACCGTCGCCTACGACGGGCCGGGCGACCCACGGTCGAACGCCGCCGACTGCGCGCAGACGTCGGGCGGCGATCAGGGGACCGCCGACGAGCTGAGCGAGCTGCTCGCCGAGGTGCTCGCCCCGCGGATCTGCGAGCAGGTGAGAGGCGCGTTCATCGGGATGCCGGGCGAGGAGGGCCACGAGGGGCCCGCCGCGGGCCTCGACCCCTCGGTGGGCCGCTGGTGGATCCGGCAGTGCCAGGCGCAGGTCGTCGACGGCCGGCTCGGCGTCGCGATCGGGGGCAGCGGGTGGACCTGGCTCGATCGCGAGTCGACCGGGTTCCGAGTGCGGCAGTACCTGCGCTTCGACGCGACGGCGACGTTCTCGGCGTCGCTCCACGTCGGCTACGACGCGCGCACCCGCATCGCCACCGTGTGGCTGCGCCCAGCGCCGGGGGTCACGGCGCAGGTCACGCCGCAGGGGCTGGTGCGCGCGGAGGCGACCGGGGTGTTCTCATCCGTGCTCGGCGGGATCCTCGATCTGACCGGCAGCTCGGCGAGCGATCGGGCGCGCGCACAGGCCGCCGAGGAGGGCTCGACGCGCCTGCGGGACAAGCTCGCGACCGGCTTCACCGTCACCTACATGCTCGACTCCGAGCAGATGGACTTCATGCTCGGCGAGCTGTCGCGCGGGCAGATGCCCGAGCGGCCGTGGCCGACGACGGGCGCCGCGGCGTGGATCGTCAACGAGCGCTCGGCCGTGTGGCCGGGCGGGATGGACGTCGTGGGCCCGATCCCCGCCAACGGGGGCGAGCTCGCGCTCGACGTCGTGCTCGAGGAGGGCGAGAGCGCGGCGCTCCGTCGGGTCTGCGAAGACGATCTCGCGCGCTGGCTCGACGGCGCGTGGAACCGGACCGGCGGCGCGGCCCAGCCGGGCGACGCGGTGTCGGTGCTCAGCGCGGTCGGTCAGACGAGCACGCTGCGGCTCGAGTCGCGCCCGTGCCGCTCGTTCCTCATCGTCACGCCGGGCGCGCAGGCGTCGCTCCCGGTGATGGCGCGCTACCGCGTCCTCCCCGTCAACACCGCGCCGCCGGGCGGAGCGACCGTCACGCTCGAGCCGGGCACCCCGACCTACGGCACCTCGTCGACGGTGGTGAACGGCGGCGGCGCGCCCTCCTCCGCCGTGCGCCTCGAGATCCGCACGGCCTCCATCGCCGCCCAGACTCCGTCCGGCGGCTCGTGGGACATCGTGGGCGGCGCGCCCGATCCCTTCGTCGTCGTGACCTCGATCCCGCTGCGCCGCGAGATCGATCGGACGCAAGCGGTCGACGACTCGCGCGAGGTCCGCTTCGACCGCCAGCTCCCCGGCGCGCTGCGCCTCTCCGACTTCCCGCTGCGCTTCCTCGTGTACGACGAGGACGTCACGAGCGACGAGCTGATCGGCGTGGCCGACGTCGACGCGAGCCAGGTGCGCGCCGGCACCGTCGATCTGGTCCTGCCCCTCCGCAGCGAGGGCTCGACCCCCGCCGTCACCGGCACCCTGCGCGTGCGCTTCACGCCCGTGCAGTAGCCGATCACGTCGCGAAGAGCGCGGGGAGCAGCGCCTCGGCGGGGCCGAGGCGGACCTCTCGAAACGCCGGGTTCGGCGGATCCATGGGCTCGAGCTTGGCGAGCGCCGCGTTCTCCTCGCCGCTCGTCCAGAGGCCGCCCGCGCCGCGGTAGGTGCGGAGGCCGGACGCGACCGAGACGCCGGCGCCGGTGAGCACGACGATCTTTCGGAACCGCGCCAGCTGGAGCACGACGTGATTCTGAATGACGGAGCGCGATTCGGCGACATGAAGGGCGAGTCTCCCACCGTTCGCCCTGAGCGAGGTCGAGCCGAAGGCTCGACCGTCGTCGAAGGGCGACCCGCCGACGGCGTGCTTCGACTGCGCCATCGCCTTCGGCGATGGCTCGCTCAGCACGAACGGTTGGGGGGCGTGTGTCGCCGAATCGTGCTCGCGTGGGCGCCTTCCGACCAACGCGAGCGCCGTGCCCGATCGGGATGCGTCGGGCAATGCGCTCGGACTGCGGA
>JAEZBP010000476.1 GCA_023427125.1 Pseudomonadota bacterium
CTCGCGCAGCCCCCTCACGATCTCGCTGACGCCGGGGTAGCCGCGCACCATGTCGTCGTGCAGCGCCATGTTGTGCAAGCGGTAGGTCTCGACCATCCGCGCGATCTCGGCCGGGTCCTCGACGTAGTGGCTGAACGCGGCCTCGAGCGTCGTGCCGAGGCCGGCGAGGATGATCGCGTCGTCGACCGGCGGGAGCCGGTGCGCGGCGTAGGTGTGGTGATAGCTCGAGAGGATCAGCGCGATCGAGTCGAGCAAGGTTCCGTCGAGATCGAAGAGCACCGCGTCGAAGCGCACGTTCTCGAAGCGCATGGGGCGGTTCATACACCGAAGCGGGCGCCGGGACGACGGAGGCTCATGGCTTCGGGATCTTGAGGGTGGCGCTGATCATCGCGCTGCCGCTCGCCGCGTACATCAGCGAGAGCGGGTGCCAGGTCCACGGGCCGAGCTCGAGCGCGCCGAGCCACATCGCGTCGTGCACGCTGCCCGTGCCGTAGGCGACGGCCAGCACGGTCACGAGCAGCAGGCTGGCAGGGATCGGGGTGCCCTCGTAGTGGCTCACCTTGCCGCTCTCGGTGGTGAGCGAGGCGGCGGTGGCGTTGTAGCGAGCGAGCCGGCTGATGCCGCAGCCGACGAAGTAGAGGAGCATCAAGACGTCCCAGCCGCCACGCAGCCCGAGGGTGTAGCCGAGCGCCGCGGGGGCGACGCCGAAGCTGATGACGTCGGCCAGCGAGTCGAGGTCGGCGCCGAGCATGGAGCTCTTGCGCCGCCAGCGGGCGATGCTGCCGTCGAGCACGTCGAAGAGGAGCGCGGCCGGGAAGAGCGCGATCGCGGTCCACATCAGGGTCGGCTGGCGGTCCTCGACGTACGCGAGGCAGAGCAGGATGGCCCCGGTGCCCGAGGCGCCGTTGGCCAGCGTCACGAAGTCGGCGAGCGCGAACGAGCGCAGCATGGAGAAGTGCCGGCGCCTCTTCTCTGCCTCACCCTCCGCCCGGCTCTCCACCGTGCCGCTCCGCTCGTCCTCGTCCCCGGTGTCCATCCGTGTCCGTAAGCCCATGGATGGTGCGGCCAAACCCTCGGGACGCAAGAGTTTTCCGCTCAATCAAAGGCTGTCGCAAAATCACGCGCTCGGGGAACGCCGAGCGGAGCGGTTCCGGTCAACTGGACACCGGGGATGGGAAGCGCCGGCGGGTCGGTGCCGCGTAGCTCGGCCCGCGCGCTCGCGAAGCGCGCGCACAGCCAAGTCTGTGGCGACGCACGGCCCGCGTTTGCCAGCCGCCGCCGACCCTGCATAGTCTCGCGCCATGTCTCGCCCGATCGCCGCCATCTCGATCTCCGACCCGCGCTTCTCCCCGAAGGCCGAGCGCAACGCCTTCGAGCGCGCCGCGCTCCACTTCATCAACGACGAGCGCGACCTCCCCTTCTTCTGGCTCTCGCTGGCGATGACCGTGGTGCTGGTGCCGCTGACCGTCGCGCTCTTCTGGCCGGGCGTGTTCCGCTGGTGGATGGCGCCGATCTACTGGGGAGTCCTCTTCGGGCTCTTCTTCGATCGCTACATCCTGATGCTCCACAACACGAGCCACCGCCGGCTCTTCAAGCGCAAGTACGGCCTGCTCAACAGCTACATCCCGTGGATCCTCGGCCCCTTCTGCGGCGAGTCGCCGGAGACGTACTTCGTGCATCACATCACGATGCACCATGCGGAGGGGAACATGCCGAAGGACCTCTCCTCCACGATGAAGTATCAGCGCGACAGCGTGTTCCACTTTGCGCGCTACTTCCTCCGCTTCTTCTTCCTCGTCTTGCCGGAGATGACGATCTACCAGTCGAAGAAGAAGCGCTGGCCGATCCTCCGCCGGATGTTCAGCGGCGAGCTCTCGTTCTACGTCTTCTGCATCGCGATGTCGTTCATCAGCTGGCAGGCGACGCTCGTCGTGTTCGTGATCCCGTTCGTGCTCTGCCGCTTCCTGATGATGTGCGGCAACTGGGGCCAGCACGCGTTCGTCGACGCCGCGGACCCGTCGAACTCCTACAAGAACTCGATCACCTGCATCAACGCGAAGTACAACCGCCGCTGCTTCAACGACGGCTACCACATCGGGCACCACGTGACGGCCAACCGCCACTGGACGGAGATGCCCGAGGACTTCGAGCGGGACCGCGCCAACTACGTGAAGAACGACGCCGTCGTCTTCGAGGGCATCGACTTCTTCATCGTCTGGATCCTGCTGATGCTCAAGCGCTACGACACGCTCGCCAACCACTTCGTCGAGCTGCGTGACGAGCCGCGCAGCCACGAAGAGATCGTGGCCCTGCTCAAGCAGCGGACCCGTCAGATCGCGGTCTGATCAAGGCGCGCGCAGCGACGTGATGGTAGGCCGACACCGGCTGCCGTTCGCAGGTGTCGGGGGGGCCGTTACATCAGGAGCGACCCAATGCGATCGCGAGCGCCGCGATCGCCTCTCCGAGCTCGAGGGCGCGCGTCTTCTGGATGTTGTGGCCGCCGTCGGGGAAGACGACGCGAGGGCCGGGCGGGAGCGCGCGGGCGAGCTCGAGGCCGATGGCCCCCTCGACCAGCGGGTCGTCCTCGGCCCACGCCAGGAGGGTGGGGCAGCGGACCCCGGCGGCCGCTGCGCGGATGGCAGGGAACGAGAGGCCCGAGAAGATCCGCATCGACTGCAGGATCGCCGCGTCGGGTGTGCTCGCCGGGAAGCCCGCGCGCAGGAAGCCGGCGCGGAGCGGGGGACGGAGCAGGCGACCGACGAGCGGTAGATCGAAGAGGCGCGGCAGATCGGGGTGGCGGCCGACCTTGCGCATCAGCCGATGAGGCCGGAGGCCGACCGAGGCGAGGAGCACGAGGCCGCTCGCGCGCTCGGAGGAGGCCGCGACCGACATCGCGAGGGGCCCACCCATCGAGTGCCCGGCGACGACGAAGCGATCGATGCCGAGCGCGTCGAGCGCGTCGAGCACGAAGCGGGTGCGCGCCTCGAGGCTCGAGCCGGGCGCGGTACCGAGGGGGGTGCCGCCGAAGCCGGGCTGATCGAGCCGCACGAGGCGCACGCCAGAGAGCGCCGGCGCGAGCCACCGCCAGTCGCGCACCGAGCCCGGCAGGCCGTGGAGCGCGACCACGACCTCGCCCTCGCCCTCGTCGGCGTAGGTGAACGCGCCACCACGAACGCGGGCGGTCTTTCCGGGCGGATCGCTCGGTCTCTCGGGAGTCACGCGCCGACCATGCCACGCTTCTCGGCGGGCTGGCGGTCGAGCTGCTACGCTGGGCGCGTGCTCGCGCGCTTCGCGGTCATCGCGCTCTGCTTCGCTTCGGGGTGCTGCCGCGAGACGGGGCGGTGCCCCCAGAACGACGTGATGCTCCTCGTCAGCGCGGGTCAGGCCAGCGTGCCGGTGAGCGTCATCGGCTACGAGCTCGAGTGCGTCGAGGAGGGCGAGCTCACGATCTGCCGACCGGACGCGATCGCCGATGGCGAGTACGAGCTGGTCGTCATGGCCGAGGGCTACGCCCCCCAGCAGGTGGAGCTCAGCGTCCGCACGAACGTCGCGCCGAGCTTCTCGTGCGAGTGCGAGATCCCGCGCGGCAGCGTCAGCGTGGAGCTCGGCGGCGGATCCGAGCCCGCGCCCGACGCCGGCGTGCCCGACGGCGGCTGAGGGCGCTCAGGGTCCGTGGACGCGCAGCGTGTAGTCGCCCGTCCGGTTGCTGGCGTAGCTCGAGGCCTGGACGTGCCAGCGTCCGGTCTCCGTCACGTTGATCGTCAGCGCCGAGTTGAGCCCGTTGGCGTCGTCGTTCTCCTGCGAGTAGCCGCTCGGTGAGGTGATGATGAGGAACGGGTCGAAGCTCCCCTCGAGCTCGACCCGGACCGTCGTGCCGGCCGTCCAGTCGAAGTAGTGGAAGTCGACGTACTGTCCGTTCGTCCGGGTGTGGTCGTCGGGCCGGAGCTGCCCGGTGATCGTCTGCACCCGGCCGGGGAGCATCACGTTGGGATCGTTGACCGGCGGGATCGGCGGCGCCGTGCGGTTCAAGATCACGGTCTGCGGCTGGCCCGCCACGAGGTTGACGGTGGCCGACGCGACCGAGAGCCCGTTCTCGCGGACCTCGAGCGTGTGCTGCCCGCGATCGATGCGGAACTGCTGGTTCGGGACGACCGTGCCGCGCGTGACTCCGTCGACGAAGAGCTCGCCGGAGCTGACGTTGGTCTCGATGCGCACGTCCGACCAGGTCACCGTCGGCTCGTCGTCCGCGAGGAGCGCAAAGGCGACGACGCCGCCGCCGACGACGAGGACGAGGCCGACCACGAGCGCGGCGATGACCCCGAGCGCCACGCCGCCCCCCGACGTGGGGGGCGCCCCGTACGCGGGGGCGCCGTAGCCGCTCGACGGAGGGCCGAACGCGCCGGGCCCGCTCCCGTACCCGGGCGACGACGGGTGGCTGCCGAA
>JAEZBP010001199.1 GCA_023427125.1 Pseudomonadota bacterium
CGCCGCTTCCAGCGCGTCGAGGCGCTCGCGCAGCGCCGCGAGCTCGCGGCGGAGCTCGGTCGCCTCGTCGGGACTCTCCTCGGGCGTCCCGGCGTCGGGCTCCGCGGGGCGCGCGTCGACGACGATCTCCTCGTCCTCCTCCTCCTCGAGCTCGATCACCGCGGTCTGCGCGGTCGCGAGCGACGGGGCCATCGAGGCGAGGAGGAGCGCGAAGAGGAGCGCGGAGATCGTGAGACGTGCAGGCAAGTCGGCGGCTCGCGGTCAGGAGAAGCCATCAGGGGAGCGGCGGCACGGTGCCGTCGGCGCGCAGGCGCGGGAGCCGCGCGGTGGTGATCGGGAAGGGCTCGCACGCGGAGTCCGAGCACGCGTTCAGGAAGTGCACGCTGACGAGCGGCGGGCACGACCAGCAGTCCCCCGTGCTCACCCAGCCTCCATCCGGGATCCCCGCGTCGGTCTCGACGCCGCCGTCGTCGGTGTCACCGGCGTCAGGCTCGACGTGCGCGTCGGCGCGGGGCCCGCTGTCGGGCGGCGGGCCACCATCCGGCGGGCCCGGGTTCTGGCGATCGCACGCCGAGACGAGAGTGAAGCTCGCGACGAGGAGCAGCGCTCGAACGAGGGTCTTCATCACCGCACCTCGCAGTAGCCGAAGCGGCAGACAGGGGCCGAAGAGGGGCAGTCGCTCGCGTCGTCACACGCGGTGCATGACGTCGAGCCGGTCGCCAGGAAGTCGTAGCTGCAGCCGCAGGGCTCCTCGGGCAGGTAGCTGTAGAGAGGCCCGATGTCGGAGTCGCGCCAGACCTGCATCGCGCACTCGGGCACGTTGCCGTTGTCGATGATGATCTCGTTGAGCGGCAGCCCGGGCGGCAGCGGCTCCGCGCCGATGAAGTACCCGATGAGCCGGCGGGTCTCCGGGTCGCTGATCACCCCGCTCGAGTCGACCGGCGCGTAGAAGTGGTAGGCGGACCAGAGGTAGTAGTGGCCGTCGCGGACGTTCCGCTTGTCGAACGCGGTCGCCGTGGAGTCGGGCCAGTACCCGCAGCTCTGACCGTAGTGCTGGTAGGCGAGCGTCCGGACGGTCGCGCGGTTGGCGTCGGCGACCTCGGTGCTGACGAAGCCCAGCGCGGCCTCGGGCGCGACCGCGCCGCTCTCGACCACGCGCTCGACCATCCGGCCGTTGGTGCGCACGTCCCACGCGGCGCGATCGCCCGAGAACCAGCTCCCCATCCGCTCGGGCGGCACACCGGCGCCGAGCGCGATCGCGATCAGCGCCGCGGACGTCGCGCTCCGCCCCCAGATGTGCGCCGGATCGGTCCACGGCGCGGCCTGGCCCTCGACGGCGCCGAAGCCGTAGATGAAGTACGCGGCCTCGGCGCTGATCACCTGCTGGCTCGAGGCCTGCGGGACGATGAGGCTCCACGACGTGATGGGCCCCGCGAAGTCGCCGATGCCCTCCGGGATCGCCGTGACGCCTTCGCAGAGCGTGCCGGCCGTGCCGAGCATCCCGAAGTCCGGCGTCAGGCCGGTCAGCGGCAAGGTGCAGGTCTGCTGGGTGCCGTCGGCGTCCCAGTAGCTCGCGGTCCCGGTGATCCCCGTCCCATCGACGTACGGCGTGATCCCGAAGCACGCGCCGGGCGACTGGTACACGAGGGTGAGCGGCGGTTCGATGGAGCGGAGCGCGGCGCCGACGCTCGCGAGCAAGGGCACCGACGCGCTGCCGCCCGCGCCGATCACGACGTTCTCGAGGCTGGTGCACGCGGGCTGCGCGTGCGCGTGCGTGGCGGTCGCGAGCACCGCCGCGAACGCGAGGCTTGGAAGGAAGCGTCTCTTTCTCATGCGTTCTCCTGCGGGCGCCGCTCCGCACGGCGAATGCCAAGACGCTCCTCGTGGGAGACGTGCGCGCGCGCTCGATCGCCCAGCACCCGCGCCCGTGATCGATGCCGGGAGGCCGTGGCCGATCACGGGCTCGGCCGTGCCGGCGCGGGGCGCTGGCTCACTCCGGTCGAGCGACAGGTCGCTCAAAGGCCGTCGCAAGATCACGGCGCTCAGGGAACGCCGAGCGGAGCGGATCCCCGCTCACGGAAACCGGGGACGGGAAGCGCCGACCGGACGGAAAGGCCGCGTAGCTCGGCCTGCGGGTCGAATCGACCCCTCGCTGGGCGTCCGAGCGGAGCGCTACCGGCTGACTGGACACCGGGGATGGAAAGCGCCAGCGCGTCGGTGCCGCGCAGCTCGGCCCGCGCGCTCGCGAAGCGCGCGCAAAGCAAGCACAGCCGCGCGCAGAGCGAGCTCAGCGCTCGTCGGCGCCGAGGTCGGGGGAGCCGTCGGTGCGCGGCTCGCCGTCGAGATCGAGGCCGGCGTCGTCGAGCACGACGCCCTGATCGATCGCGGCGCCCGCCGACGCCGCGAGGTGGAAGTCGAGCGCGCCCGCGTCGGTGAAGAGGTCGAGCGGCGCCGACTCGAGGTTCGCCGCGAGCGTCGCGGAGGCGCCGTCGCGCGCGGTGATGCGGCGCGTGAGGTTGTTGGCGATGGCGACCTCGGTGGTGGCGAAGCGGTAGTCGATCGAGCTGAAGAAGCCGGTCGCCGCGTCGCTGCTCACGACGGTGTTGTGGTGCACGCGGGCGCCGCGCGCGTAGTGCAGCTCGATGCCGGTGTCGTAGTAGGGGATGGTCGCGAAGATGACGTTGTTGCGGATGACGCCGTCGAAGTGCGCGATGGGTCGGATGCCGGAGTACGGATCGTCGTCGTAGACGCGGCGCTCCATCGTGTCGTGCAGGCCGAAGCCGATGCCGCGTGCGCAGTCGATGATGGTGTTGTTCTCGACGAGCGTATCGCGGCTGCTCCGCCAGAAGTGCACCGCGTGCTCGGCGAGCCCCTCGCCCGCGCAGTAGATCCTGGTGAAGGTGTTGCCCCTCACGATCCAGCCGCGCGCCGCGTGCGCGTCGATGCCGCCGGTGTAGCAGCCGCCTCCCGCGCGCTCGACGTGCGGGCGCCCGGCGTCGGTGAGCGTGAAGCTCGAGCACTCGACGACGCCCTGGTCGATCCAGCCGTCCGCCGCGCCGGGGTTGTTCTTCACCTGCTGCTCGCCGGAGTCGACGAAGGCGACGCCGCTGAAGCGAGCGCCCGTCGTGGGATCGCCGGTCTCGCTCGTCACGTGCGCGAGGTGATCGACGGCACGGGTGAGCGTGACGTCCGCGATCGTGACGTCGTCCGCCACGATGTAGAGGAGCTCGTTCGTGATGTACTCGCCGTCGATCACGACGCGGGAAGCGTCGCCCGAGACCGAGCGCACCGTCACGCCGGGCTGGCGGAAGATGAGGCGCCGGCTCGCCTCGCCGCTCGCCGAGGTGGTGTACGTGCCGTCCTCGAGCGCGATGGTCGCGCCGGATGGCGCGCTCGAGACGATGGACGCCAGCTCCCCAGCGCGCTCGGGTCCGACGCGGATCGCATCGATCGGCAGCGACGGCAGTGGCGCGCAGCCCTCCGCGCGTGGCGTCGCCGCGTCACGGTCCGCGCCCGCGTCGGACCGCGCCGCGTCATGCCCAGCGGCGTCACGCGGCGCCCGACCATCCGGGAGCAGGCCCGCATCCAACCCCGCAGGGTCCTGGCACGCCACGATCGTGAGCGCGATGACCAGGCCTGAACGAAGCGCTCGCATCGCCCACCTCTCCTCGTCGTCGAGCGTACAGCAGATCCGCAGCGTCCGTGGCGCGCGCCAGATCCCCACTCGGAGGTCGGCGACGGAGCAGCGGCGCGCTGGGCACCGGGCGCGGATCCCGTCAGTAGGGGCGCCGAGCGGAAAACGATCGTGACGCTGTAGCCGCTTCGCGCGGGAAGCGAAGCGGGGTACCTCCGAGGTGAAGGTGAACAACCACACCCACCCGGGTTGC
>JAEZBP010000558.1 GCA_023427125.1 Pseudomonadota bacterium
CTCCTCGCCCTGAGCGGGCTCTGCGCTGGCGTCGGGATCGGCGACGGGCGCTGCCCCGCCGTCGGGCGACGACGCGGGCTGCGCGCTCGCGGGTCGAGCGACGCCGGAGAGGGCGCAGCACAAGAGCAGGGGAAGCCAGCGGAGATCCATCGAGTGCTCCTCGGAATCAACCTTTCCGTCTCGCGGCCGCGCAGTGTACGCTCACCGCCCGCCCGCGGTGTGGTTTTCTTCTCTGGGGCCCTTCGGGACGAGTACGCACATGCACGTGAGAACGACGCTCGCGATCACCTCGTTGCTCTTCCTGCTCTCCTGCGATGGAGGCGGCCGCGCGGCCGGCTGGCGCGCGACGCCCGAGGGAGATGGCCCCCGCGTGGTCTGGGACCTCTACGCACCGGAGCTGCCCGAGATCCCGCTCCCGAACGACATCGCGACGTGGCCGGATCCCACCTCACCGACCGGCCGCCGGATCAACGCGAGCCAGCTCGTGCCGACGGGGCTCGAGGCGCTCACGCGACGGTACTTCGACGAGCTCGACGGCTGGGGGACGTTCGCGCCGATCTCGGTGCAGTTCGAGGAGCACCTCGATCTCGAGGACCTGCTCGAGCGCCAGGGAGGCATGGATCACTTTCGGGAGGCCGACTTCCCCGAGCACGCCGTCTACCTGATCGACATGGAGACCGGCCTGCCGGTGCCGCTCGACCTCAATGGCGGCAACTTCCCGTACTCGGCGATGCACACCGACCAGTACTTCGAGAACGACCCGCGGAGCACGGAGTCGAACATCCTCTTCGAGACGGTCGAGGAGGACGCGAACGGCAACGGCGTGCTGGATCCGGGCGAGGACACCGACTTCGACGGCGTGCTCGATCACCCGAACACCCTCGACGGCACGCTGCGCGGGGAGCCGCTCGAGACCTACGACCGGATGGCGTGGTTCTACGAGCGCGAGACGAAGACCTTGATCGTGCGCCCGATCATCCCGCTCCGGCAGCGCACGACGTACGCGGTGGTGCTGACCAACCGGCTCGTCGGCCTCGACGGCGCCCCGGTGCGATCGCCCTTCGATCACGTGCACCACGTGCGGCAGGCGCCCACCCTCGAGCCGCTGCCGGGCCACCTCGCGGCCCACCCCGAGCTCTATGGCAGCCTCGCCACCAACGGCTGGGACGACGTGGCGTTCGCGTGGACCTTCACCACCCAGTCGGTCACCGACGATCTCGACACGATCCGCGAGGGCCTCTACGCGCGCGGGTCGATGGAGCGCCTCGCCGAGGAGTTCCCGGCCGACGTGGTGCCGATGCCGATGCAGGGCGGCCGCGGCTGCCCCGATCCGGGCGCGCGGACGTACGTCGCACCCGGAGACACCTTCCGCACGGCGCTGCGCGAGCTCGGCGCGGGCGCGCTCGGGCTCACCGAGGAGCAGGCGATCATGCTCGCGGAGGCCTACTCGAGCCTCTCGCACGTGGTCACGGTCCTGCTCGAGACGCCCTACTTCTTCGGCGATCCGGAGGACGAGCAGCTCGAGGACGCCTTCCAGATCGACTACCAGACGGGAGAGGCGCGCGTGAACCGCGAGGTGATCGCGATGACCATGTTCATCCCGAAGGAGGGAGAGGGTCGCACCCAGCCCTTCGCGCCGCTCCTCTACATGCACGGTCACGGGAGCAACATCGGCGAGGTGCTCGCGTACGGCGGCCTCGTGCTCCAGCACGGCAACGCGCTCGTCGTCCTCAACGCGCACGGTCACGGCCTCGAGGTCGAGACGCTCGAGCGCCGGCTCATCAGCAGCCTCTTCGGCTCGCACTGCCTGCTCGGCTCCGCCGAGGCGCTGATGACCGGCCGCGCCCGCGACCTCGACGGGGACGGGTCGCTCGACAGCGGCGTGCACTTCTGGACCGCATACGTCTTCCACACGCGCGACTCGGTGCGGCAGACGATCGTCGATCAGCTGCAGGCCGTCCGCATCCTGCGCTCGTTCGACGGACGGACGGCCGGCCCGCGCGCGCTCGCGCCGCCGGGCGGCGAGCTCCTCGAGTTCGACGGCGACTACGACGGCGACGGCGCGCCCGACGTCGCGGGCGACTTCGACGGAAACGGGACGCCCGATCTCGGCGGGCCCGAGAGCCCCTACGCGATGGCCGGCGGCTCGCTCGGAGGCATCATCACCGGCCTGATGGCGGGGGTGGAGCCGGCGGTCACGGCGTCGGCGCCGGTGGTCGGCGCCGGTGGCCTCGGCGACGTCGCGATCCGGACGGAGAACGGGTCGGTGCTGCCCGCGATGCTGCTGCGCTTGATGGGGCCGCTGGTCGTCTCGGCCCCGAGCGACGGAGGCACGCGCTCTTCGTGCGAGGCCGGCGAGATCGCGCTCGCGGTCATCGCGCCCTCGCTCACCGACGACATCCGCATGGAGATCGCGTGCCTGCCGGCCTCGGACGTCGCGGCCGACGACGCGCTGATCGTGCGGAACCAGACCAACGGCGAGGTCCGCTGCAGCGGCTCGATCGGCGGCGAGGCCGGCCGCTTCCGGGTGGGCGTGCCCTCGGACGCCGGTGACCGATGGGTCATCGAGCACTACGCGCACGGTCGCGATCGGCTCGACTTCGGCCACTGCACCTTCAGCGGCGAGCCCCCCGAGCCCGATCGAGTGATCGCGACGTTCGAGGTCGAGGCGCGCTTCGCCGAGACGACGTACGAGGCCGGCGCGCCGCTCGTCTCGCCGGCGGCCGGCTTCGGGCGGCGGCGTCAGAGCCCCGAGCTGCGGCGGCTGGTGATGCTCGCGCAGATCGGCCTCGAGCGCGGCGATCCGATCAACTACGTCCGGCGCGTGCTGCTCGAGCCGCTGACCGCGCCCGACGTGCCGGAGCGGCCGCGCAGCATGCTGGTGACCCACACCGACGGCGATCCGAACGTGCCGATCGCGACGAGCTACTCGATGGCCCGCGCGGCGGGGATCTTGCCGTTCCTGCCGCCCGACGCGCCGCCGCACCTCGCGGAGTACCGCGCCCCGGCGAGCTTCGAGGAGACGCACCCGGGCTTCGCGACGCCCAACGATCTGCTCATCGCGTACCACGCGATCGAGGGGCTCCCGCGCCTCGAGCGCCATCCGGTGCCCGGCGGCGGCGAGCGCTTCCTCGCCGACGTCGACGATCTCTCGGACGGCCGCTCCTTCTTCGCCTCCGACGGCGAGACCCAGCTCTCGCCGGACATGGGCGGCCTCGCGCCGGTCACGCTCAGCCCGCCGCTGCGCTGGTCGCGGCGCTCGCGCGCGATGGCGAGCCAGCGCGACGACACGGTGTGGACCTACGCCGCCGGCGAGCCCACCTCGGGCGTGGTGAGCCCCTATGTCCAGCCGGCCGGCATCCACGGGTTCAGCGAGATCTACGACGACTCACTGGGCTTCGACATGGCGGTCTACATGTTCAACATGCTCGGCCGCTACCTCGGCACGGACGGCACGGACATCCCCTACCTCAGCGATCCCGACGGACACCACTGCCTCGAAGACTCGAGCTGCGAGTACATCCGGCGCTGAGCCGGACGGCCTCGTGGAACGCCGAGCGGAGCGTTCCGGCTGATAGGACGCCGGGGAGCGCAAGCGCCAGCCGGGTCGGTGCCGCTTCGCTCGGCCCTCGCGCTCGCGAAGCGCGCGCAAGCAAAGGAGCGCTGTGGCCGGTAGGACGCCGCGGAGAGCAGCGCCAGCCGGTCGGTGCGGAGCTCGGCCCGCGCGCTCGCGAAGCGCGCCAAGACTAGCAATAACGCGCCATCATGCGCAGCAGCTTGGGGACGTCGATCGGCTTCTGGAGGTAGTCCGCCGCGTCGAGCGCCGCCGCCTTGCTCGCGGCGTTGCCGTCGCCCGTCATCACGACGACCGGCACCCCCCGGAGCTGCGGATCGCGCAGCTGCTCGGCGCGCAGCTCCCAGCCGTTCATCCCGGGCATCATGAGATCGAGCAGGATGACGCCCGGCTTCTGGGTCCGCATGCGCTCGAGCGCCTCCCGGCCGTCCTTGGCGAGGACGGGCGAGTAGCCGGAGGCCTCGAGCACCATGGAGACGACATCCCCGAGATCGGCGTCGTCCTCCACCACGAGGATCGCTCGGTTGTTCTTCTTCTCGTCGCTCATGCCGACCTCCTGGGCGCGTGTTCGTCGTGCGCCGGGCGGGGCCCGCGCAGCGGCAGCTCCACCGTGAAGGTCGCCCCCTCACCCTCCACGCTCTCGACCTCGACGCGCCCGCCGAGCGCACCGACGAGCTCGCGCACGATGTAGAGCCCGAGCCCGAGGCCGCCGAAGTGCTCGGGCGAGACCGCGCGCTCGAAGCGATCGAAGATGAAGGGGATGCGCTCGCTCGGGATGCCCACGCCGTGGTCGGAGATCGCCAGGCGCGCGACGCCGCGGCGAACCTCGCCGCGGATCTCGATCGGCGCGCCCCGACCGAACTTGAGCGCGTTCGACAGCAAGTTCTCGATCACCTGCCCGAGCCGGGTCGGATCCCAGAGGCCGACGACGCCCTTCGGGACCGACACCTCGAGCGTGCAGCCCGCCTTGGCGAGCTCGCCCTCGAAGCGCTCGGCGATGTCGTTCACCACGTCGGCCAACGAGATCGGCTCGAGCTTCAGGAAGAGCTTCTCCGCGCGCAGGCGCGCGACATCGAGCAGCTCGTCGACGAGGCGGGCGAGCCGCCGGGTCTGGCGCTCCGCGATCGCGAGCGGCCTCGACGCGGCCTCTGGGAGCTGGGGCAGGAGGCCCGAGGTGATCCCTTGCAGCGTGAGCGTGAGCGCCGAGACCGGCCCTCGCAGCTCGTGGGACGCGACCGAGAGGAACTCGTCTCGCACCCGCACGGCCTCGCGCGCGTCGCGGTAGAGGCGCGCGTTCTCGATAGCCAGCGCCGCGCGCGCCGCGACCTCTCCCATCAGGCGCAGCTCCCCCGCTCCGTAGGGCGGCCGGCGCCGCGTCGCCGCGATCGAGATCGCGCCGAGCATGGCGCCGCGCGCCACGATGGGCACCGACACCAGCGAGCGGAGCCCGAGCTCGCGCAGGCGCACGAGGTGCGCGGGATCGGTGGAGAGGATCGCGAGATCCTCGCTCGAGAGCGCGGGGACGAGCACGGCGCGGCCGCGCGCCTGCCGCGACGCGGGCGAGCCCGCGGCGGGCTCGAAGACCGGCGCTCCGTCGACGAGCGAGGGCTCGACGCCGCGTGAGCTCGCCTCCGCGACCCGCCGCACGAGCTCGCCGTCACGGAGATCGATCGCGCAGAAGTCGGCGATCCGCTCGACGCTGAGGCGGGCCCCGCGCCTCAGCGTCGCCGGCACCTCGAGCGACTCGGCGAGCACCATGCTCGCGTCGGCGAGGAAGCGCACCCGGCCCTCGGTGCGCCGGCGCTCCTCGATCTCGCGGCGCAGCTTCCCGAAGAGGACGCCGTTCTCGAGCGCGACCGCGACGTGCGAGGCGAGCAGGGCGACGACCGCGACCTGCTCGGCCTCGAAGGCGCGCGGAGAGACGCGGTGCTCGAGGTAGAGCGCGCCCGTGACCACCGCCTGGCGCTGCACGGGGACCGCGAGGACCGAGCGGACGTCGTGCGACGCCAGGTACGTATCGGGCGGCGCGCTCTCGCGCGGATCGATGCGCAATGCGGCTTCGCCTGTTCGCATCGCCTCCTCGACGACGCTCGCCGCGATCGGGGCGGACGCGAGGCGCGTGTGCGATCCCGTCGCGCGGAGCGCGCCCTCCTCGAGGACGCCGCGCACCATGAGCTCTCCATCCTCGGCGAGCACGAGCGCGGTGCGCGTCGCGCCCGCCACGTCGCGCGTCGCGCTGAGGACACGATCGAGGAGCGGCTCCCAGTCGAGCGCGGAGACGATGGCGTCGACCGCGCGCTGCACCCTCGAGAGCTCGAGCTCGCTCACTCCCCGGGGGCTCGCCGCGCGCCGTGGCGCGGAGGACGTCGAGGCCGGGAGGGTCGCCTCAATCTGGCGCACCTTCGCGATGGCACCCCAGCGCGCGTAGGCGTCGCGCGCGGCCATCCGGTGGAGCGCCGCCGCGCGATCGCGCCCGCGCGCTTCCCTGTACGCCGCGGCTCGCTCACAGACGAGCGCCTCGAGCCGCAGAGAGCGCTCGTCGACCGCGAGCTCGATCGCCTGGTCGTAGAGATCGAACGCCTCCGCGGTGCGCTCCTCGATCCGCGCGATCTCGGCCGCGATCGTCCGCTCCATGCACGCGAAGCTCTCCGGGCACCCGCGCGCCCAGGACGCGAGCGCCGCGTGGTCCTCGCGGAGCTCGGCGAGCGCGTCACCCTGCAGCGAGGCCGCACGCGCGATCGCGCCGAAGAAGCGCGCGACCGCGGAAGCGAACATCCCGCGTACGAAGCGCGCGTACTCGGCGCACGCGTCCGCGTGTCGCCTCGCCGCCTCGAAGTCCCCCGCGGTGACGCCGATCTCGAGCAAGAGCCGATGCCGGTAGTGCGCGGTGATCGGGCTCTGATCCGCGAGCGGCGCGAAGGCCGCGTCGTCGTAGTCCGCGTCGTCGAGGGTGAAGGGCGCCACCGTCAGGCCGCGGAGGCAGCGCGTCGCCTGGCGCAGCATGAGCGCCGCCCCCTCCGCGATCGGGTTGCCCATGCGCTTCGCGAGCTCGTACGCCGCCTCGGCCTCGAGCGCGCAGGTCGAGAGGGGCTCGCTCGCGCAGAAGCGCACCATGGCCTCGTACGTTCGCGCGTAGGCCGCGAACGTCATGCTCCCGGAGGCGACGCCGAGCTCGAACGCGCGCCGCAAGAGCGGCACGCTCGAGCGCAGCGGCGCGTGCCAGGGCTGGATGAAGATCCCGACGTTCGCGCAGACCTCCGCCTCGCGGCCGCGATCGCCGGCGCGGCGCGCCACCTCGAGCGCGAGGCTCGCGAGCTCGCTCGCGCGCGCGTGGTCGCCCTCCATGGCGCCGAGGTGGCGCGCGACCGCCACGAGCGCGGTCGCGGTGTCGGCCGTCAGCCCGCGCTCGAGGGTGATCGGGAGGACCGCCGTGTCGGCGAGCATCGAGAGGTCGGGATCGACGAAGTAGAGCGCCGTCGCGGTCTCCGACAGCAGCGCGCACTTGGCGCGCACGAGCGGATCGTCGGTGCGCGGCGCGTCGAGGATCGCGTCGCGACCACGGGCCCGGATCTGCGCGTCGATGCGCGCGATCTCGGCGCCGAGCGCGGGGCCTTCGATGTGCGCCGGCAGGCTCACGCCGAGCTCTCGGAGGCCCTCGCGCCCGCGCGCGATCGCCTCCTCGAAGCGGCCGTCCTGCGTCAGCGCCGTGACCCTCAGGGTCGTCAGGTCGGCCCGCTCGAGGTGCGAGAGGCGCTCTCCCTCCGCGCGCGCGCCCAGCGCGTCGAGCCGCTCGCGCGCGCCGGTCACGTAGCAGCACTCCACCGCGTCGCGGTAGAGGTCGAACGCCAGCTCGTGGTGCGCGTCGAAGGCGCCCTCGGGGAGCAGCGCGATGCCCCGCTCGAGGTGCGCGAGCGCGGGACCGTAGGCGACCGACGCGCGGGCGCGGCGGCCTGCGCGCAGCTCGAGCGCCGCGAGCTCGAGCCGCTCGCCCTCGCT
>JAEZBP010000563.1 GCA_023427125.1 Pseudomonadota bacterium
ATCGGCACGTGCTCGAGGGCCTCGCGCCGCTCGAGCGCCACCCGGTGGAGGGCGCGCCGCGCTTCCTCTTAGACGTCGCCGACATGAGCGAGGGCCGGCAGTACTTCGCGCCGGACGGCCGCTCCCAGCGCGCGGAGGCCGACGGCGGCCTGCGCCCGCAGCGGCTCGATCCGCCGCTCCGCTGGGGGCGACAGAGCCGCGCGGCGACCCTCGGCGCGATCGATCCGTGGCTCACCGCGAGCGCGTTCGGCGGGCACTCCGCGGTGCTCAACGCGATGGCGATCCCGATCGGCCAGCACGTGCTCCTGCCGGTCGATCCGACCAAGGCCTTCGACGAGGGCGAGTACCTGCTCAACGCGATCGGCTGGTACCTCGCCTCCGAGGGCCGCGAGCTCGCGTGGGAGGTGCTCCCCGATCCCTTCTGCCTCGAGAGCTCGACCTGCGCGTTCGGCGAGTGAGCTGAGGCGCGCTGGCGCGCAGAGGGCGCATCGCGCCACGTGACAGGGGCGCGCGATCAAACGGAGTTCATTTCAAGCGACCGCGGCCGGGACCTTGCACAGGACCGGCGGCGTGGAGGAAGCGCTGGGCACGGCCGGGACGTTGTCGCTGAGTGGGGTCGTGCTCGTGTGGGGGTTGTGGCTCGCGAACCGAGCGGGGCTCTCGCGGATCTGGCGCTTGCTGCCGCTCGGCGTGGTGCCCTGCGTGGGGACGCCGCTCTTGCTCGCCGGCGTGCTCTCCGATCACGTGCTGAGCGACGTGGCGAAGGTCACGCTGCTCGGCTGCGCGCTCCTCGTCGCGATCGGCACCCTCGTCCACGCCGCGCGCGTCGAGCCCAGCTCGAGCTGAGCGCCGGCCCGACGGTCAGGTCCGCGGCTGGCACTGCACGCGCTCGTCGTCGAAGCGCGCGCGGCACTCGCCGTCCGATCGGCACGTCGAGCCCATGCAGTAGCCGTCCATGCACGCGAAGCCGCGTTCGCAGTCGCTGTCGACGTCGCAGATCGCGCGGCAGATCGGGAGCTCCGGTTCGTACGGGTGCCACGGGTAGGGCTCGCAGCGCCAGCGGCCGCGGCCCGCGAAGTCGCGGCACCACTCGGCCGAGGGGCACCCGGCGCTCTGGCAGAGCCCGTCGCGGCAGACGGTCGGCCCCTCGGTGCCCCCGATCACCGCGCAGTCCGGCCGGGTGACGCGACATCGCTGGGCGCAGCGGCCGGCCCCGCTCGTGCGCACGCAGGAGTGGTTGGCCGGGCACTGGGCGTCGCTCTCGCACCCGACGTACGCGCAGAGCCCCGACCGGCACGCCCAGCCCCGCGCGGAGCCGCAGTCCGCGTCGGCCTCGCAGGACATAGGCGGGAGCACGCAGTGCCCGGGCTCCTCCAGGAGGCCGGCGTCGGAGTCGGTCGAGGGCGTGTGCGACGCGTAGCAGCCCGCGACGAGCGCGGGGACGCAGCACACGAGGCAGACCGACCGCCGCATGGAAGCGTCAGCTCAGGATCTCGCCCGCGATGCGCGAGGCGAGCTTGCCGTCGATCTGGCCGCGGTAGCGCTCCATCAGCGCCTTCATGAGCTTGCCCATCTCCTTCTTCGAGGAGAGGCCGAGCTCGCCGGCGAGGGATTGGATGGCGTCGCGCGCCTCGGCCTCGCCGAGCTGGGCCGGGAGGTAGCGCTGCACGACGGCGATCTGCGCGCGCTCGGCGTCCGCCAGATCCTGGCGGCCGGCCTTCTCGTAGTCCTCGACGGCGTCGTTGCGCATCTTCACCGCGCTCGAGAGCACCGCGAGCTCCTCGGCCGCCTCGAGCGGGCGGCCGAGATCGACCTCGCGCTTCATGAGCTCGCTCTTGACCATGCGGAGCGTCTGCTTGGTGACGTCGTCACCCGACTTCATGGCGTTCTGGAGATCGGTCTGGATCGTGGCTTGGAGCGACATGGTTTTCGCAGCGTTCCCCCGGAGCCGCACCCACGCAAGCCGAGCGACTCGAGCCGAGCTACTCGAGGAAGTACGCGTAGGTGTTCGCGCCGGCTTGCACGACCGGCTCGGTGCCGGTCGGCGTGGTGTCGAAGACGCCGTCCGCGTAGCCGTCCTCGTCGCGATCGAGCCAGCGGAAGCCCTCGTGGACGTTCACCTCGAAGATGAGGTGCACGTCCTCGCCCACGTCCCGCACCTCGAGCGGCGCCACGAAGTAGTACGCGGTCTCGCCCTCCTCGAGCCGCGCGTAGAAGCCGCCGCCGGGGATGGCCGGGACCGTGAAGCCGCTCCCCTCGGTCGGGAAGGACATGCCGGCCGTGCGGAAGACGTAGCGGTACCACCCGCTCGGGCGCGTCACGTCGTCGACGGTGGTGCGATCGCTCAGGACGATGAGCTCGTCGACCTCGCCGGGGAAGGTGCCGAGCGAGGAGTGGAGCGTCGCGTCGAGGGTGAAGCGCACGTGGGTGTGGACCGCGCGCGCCCAGGTGAAGGTGCCCTCGCGCAGCGCCGAGAGCGGCGCGCTGCCGACGATGGTGTCGGCGCCGTCCGCGTAGCTCGCCTCGACGTAGCCGTCGCCGTGCGTGAAGACGAGCATCGGATCGGGATCGTCCTCGGCGCGCAAGAGATGCAGCGAGCGGATGCCGCTCGTCCACGCGCGCGGGGTCTGCCCGCTCGAGGCCGAGTCGTGGGTCAAGGCCTCGTGCGTCGCGCGCAGGTGCACGAAGACCCGCGGGCCATCCGCGGCGTCGTGCTCGGCGCCCGCGTCCTCGGCGGCCGCATCCGCGACGAGGGCCGCGTCGCCCTCCCCTCCATCCGCGCTCGAGACGCTCGTCCCGCACGCCGTGACCAGCACACCGAGCCACACCCGCTGCATCGCTCTTCGCACGTTCGTTCCTCCAGGGTGAAGCCGGTGAGTGGGGGCGCCGGGGCCCCGTTATGACGCGATCGCGCCCGTGCGGTGTATTCTCGAGCGCATGACGACCCGCTTGCTTCTGATCGCTTCCCTCCTCTTCCTCGGCGCGTGCGACGGCGAGGCGCCCGGCACCGACGCCGGCCAGCCCGAGCTCGACGCCGGACGCGACGGAGGCCCGGCCACCGTCGACGCGTCTTCACCCGATGCGTCGTCCCCCGACGCCGCGCTGCCCGACGCCGGCGCGGACGCCGATGTCCCCGACAAAGACGCCGGGAGCGAGCAGACCGACGCGTGCCTCCCTCCGCCCTGCCCGGCGCCGCCCGACGGCTGCCGCTACGAGGGCGCGACCGCCTGCACCTGCGGCACCCTCGTCTGCGAGCCCAGCGCGTGCACCCCGGCGTGCGACGCCGGGAAGTACTGCGACCTCTGCGGCATCGTGGCGGCCTGCGTGGATCGCCCCGTGGACATGGGCCTCATCTGCCTCGACGTCTACGACCCGGTCTGCGGCTGCGACGACCGCACCTACTCCAACGCGTGCCGGCTCGAGTCCGCGGGCATCGGCGTGATGTACGAAGGCGAGTGCGGGAGCGCGGCGGCGGAGTGATCGTCAGCCGGGCGCGCTGTCTTCGCCGTCGAACGTCTCGTCGGCGGCGTCGGGGCTGAGCGCGTCGACATCGCCGAAGGTGTCGTCGTCCTCGAAGCCCGTCCCCCAGCTGTCGCCGTCCTGCGCGCCATCCTGCATCTCGCCGTCGGGCCCGGGCTCGCCGTCGGCGTCGTCGCGATCGAACGCGTCCGTCGAGCCGAACGTGTCGTCGTCCTCGAAGCCGGTGCCCCAGCGATCGTCGGCCTCCGAGCCGTGGCCTCGATGCGAGTCCGCGTCGTCCTGCGCATGAGCGCGCCCGCGCTCCTGTGGAGGCCGGTCCTCCACCTCGAAGGGCACCGCCTAGCGCTCGCACCCGACCAGCGCGACGAGACCCACGAGCACGACCAGAT